>NVTS01000056.1 GCA_002732995.1 Marinosulfonomonas sp.
AAACTTATCCGAAAATTTGCGCCTCTTGGTCATTTTTATATCCAGTCGTTGTTGCTGAATACACCTTAACACGCTGCCCAGTTTTGCCGGACCACTTCATGAAGCAGTTGTGTTATTTGGTGCCAGAGTTCGAAACCACACCCTTCAACCCCGCCACAGGCTTTTCGCACAGCGAAATGCCAGCGCCATTTGTTACGAGAGCGCAGCCACAGCGACACTGGCAAGGCCATTAGATTTGCATCGCCATTCACCCAGATTATCCAGTTGGCGTAAACTTGGCAAAAAGCCGGTGTTGCTCTCCAGGGTAAGAGAGCCTGGCCCAAGTGACATAACCCTTTGAATTTTGCGTGATACGTTCAACCATAAGGCAAGCCGTGCCGCAGGCGATATCCAGAAACTCGGCCGCCTCGCCCGTGGCGGCACAGGCCGATATCTGGTGCTCGGCCGAATTCCACGGCACCGTTTTGAACAGCCAAGCACCTGGGGCCTCTTGTTCAAATGACGCGGCATCCACTTCGGGAACAGCATTCCTGCTGATGATCCGTTCTTCAAAACAAAATGGAACGCCATCGGCGAAATGCAGGCATTTCACTTTGCGAATGTCACAAAAAGCCGATGCCCCCAGGCAGCTCAGAAAGTCGGGTCTGGACGCATTCGGATTGTCGCTCAGCAACCGGTAGGAATACGTCTTGCCCGCCTTTTCAACCTCATCGCGGATGTTGGTGATTTCCAGCGCCGCCGAAAGCGATTGTGGCGCTTTGACAAACGTTCCGGATTTGCGACTGCGTTCCAGCAACCCCGCGCGTGTAAGCTGTGTCAGGGCCTTGTTCACCGTCATGCGCGAGCATCCGTAGTCCTTGGCCATCTCGGTTTCAAAAGGTATCCGAAACCCCGGCGCCCACGCGCCAGATACAATCTTGCTCTCGACGTCATGCAAAATCCGCAGATGTAATGATTGTGGCTCGGTTTTCTTTTGCTCTGGCAAGGTTTCGATTTTGCTATCCATTCTATGACGTGAGGCTTGTTTTCAACTGGGCAATCGCCGCTTGGTAGTTTGCAATAATCGCGTCCCTTTTGATGTGCTGCCCACCTTGCACCATATGGCGTCCCGCCGCCCATGTATCGCTGATCACACTATCATCCGCCGCAAAGCAAAGCCCGTCAAAAATCTGATCGGGGGTCAAGCTGCACAGATACGGGTGCTGGCTGTCGATTGCCACCAGATCCGCCAGATACCCCGGCTTTATTTCTCCAGCCTTGCGACCCAGTGCCTGCGCACCACCACTGGCCGCCCCCAGATACAGCATCTTGCCAACCGATCCTGTATCCTTGACCATCACGTTGCGCTGCAAATCCCGCAGCCGCTGGGAATATTCCAATGTGCGCAATTCCTCGGTCAGGGATATCCGCACGTTGGAATCCGATCCCAGACCAAATGCCCCGCCCGCCGCCAAATAACCCGGCCCGTTAAACGGGCCATCGCCAAGGTTGGCCTCGGTGATCGGGCACAGCCCTGCCACGGCACCGGATTTGGCAAGCGCGGCGGTTTCGGGGCCGGTCATATGGGTGGCATGGATCAGACACCAGTTGGAGGTGACATTTTGATTGTCCAGCAGCCATTCCACAGGGCGCGCCCCCAACCAGCCGATGATTTCAGCAACCTCTTTGGGTTGCTCTGCGATGTGAATGTGGATCGGACCATCCCCATAAGCCGCCGTGATTTGCGCCAGTTCCTCTGGCGACGTGGCCCGCAGCGAATGGGGTGCTATGCCCACAACGGTGTCAGCGAACAGTGTTGTGGCCGCCGATTTTGCCGCCTCTACAATCGCCGAAAATTCACCCACCGAATTGCCAAACCGCAACTGCCCGTCGCCCAGTTCTGCCTGCCCCGCGCCCCCAAAGGTGTAAAGCACCGGAAGGTGGGTTAGACCAATGCCCGACTGCGAGGCAGCCGCCATGATCCTGTGGGTTGTCTCGGCCGGGTCATCATACCGCGCCCCGCCTACTTGATGATGCACATAGTGAAATTCCCCGACCGAAGCATAGCCTGCTTCCAGCATTTCCATAAACACCAGTCCGGCAATCGCCTCGATCTTTTCCGGTGTCAGGTGATCCAGAAATTGATACATCAGCCTGCGCCAAGTCCAGAAACTGTCTTGGCCCGCTGCGCGAAATTCGGTCATTCCTGCCATGGCGCGTTGAAAGCTGTGACTATGCAGGTTGGCCAGTGCGGGCAGCAGGGTATCGACACGAATATCACCGGCCGCAGGCGTTGCCTGCACATCAACAGCAAAGATAGCGCCGTCTTTAATCGTCACCCGAACATCCGGTTGCCATTCGGTCGAGAGCCACGCGCGGTTTGCAAAAATATCCATTGGAGCACCATATGTATAGACATAATAAAGATAGGAGATTAAAGCTGGTTTAGGCAACATGTAATTTGGAACCCCATGACTGAACACGGATATATCCTGACAAACGCAACAGTTGCGACAATGGACCCAGATATTTCGGGACCATACGGATTATTGCAACATACTGATATTGCAATTGAAAACGGGCTTATCTGCTGGATAGGTGCCCAAGAAGACACGCCCGCAAAATACAAAAACTTGCCACGTCATGACATGGACGGGCGGCTGATCACCCCCGCATTGATCGATTGTCACACCCATATCGTTGCGGGCGGCAACCGTGCAAAAGAATTTGAAATGCGTCTGCAAGGGGCCAGCTATGAGAAAATCGCGCGCGCCGGTGGCGGTATTGTCTCGACGGTAAAGGCGACCCGCGCGGCCAGAGAGGCTGATCTTTTGGCAGATGCGCTGCCCCGCGTTGACGCACTGATAGCTGAAGGAGTCAGCCTGATCGAGGTGAAATCCGGCTATGGTCTGGACGTCAAAACCGAGCAGAAAATGCTGCGCGTGGCACGGCGCATAGGTGATCTGCGCCCAATCAGGGTACGCACAACATTTCTAGGGGCGCATGCGGTGCCTGCTGAATTTGGCGGCGATGCGGATGGCTATATCGATCAGGTGTGCATCCCTGCCCTGCGCGCCGCCCATACAGAAGGGTTGGTGGATGCGGTGGATGGATTTTGCGAGGGAATCGCTTTTACTCCACCCCAAATCGCACGGGTTTTCGATGTGGCCGTTGAACTCGGGCTGCCGGTGAAACTGCACGCCGAACAACTGTCGAATTTGGGCGGGGCCAAAATGGCGGCCTCATACGGCGCACTCTCAGTGGACCATATCGAGTATCTGGACGTAAGCGGCGTGCAGGCGCTGGCCGCCGCCAAAACCACCGCCGTCATTCTGCCCGGTGCCTTCTACACCTTGCGCGAGACCCAAAAACCGCCGATTGACACCTTGCGCAAACACGGCGTTGCGATGGCTGTGGCCACCGATTGCAACCCCGGATCCTCGCCGATTTCATCGCTGTTGCTATCGATGAACATGGCCTGCACCTTGTTTGACATGACACCAGAAGAAGCCCTGGCGGGCACCACCCGTAACGCGGCGCGCGCGTTAGGCATCAAAGATAGCGGCATGATCAAAACAGGCCTACGGGCCGATTTGGCCGTCTGGAATGTCAAAAATCCGGCTGAGCTGTCTTACCGCATTGGATTTAATCCACTTGAAACCCGAATATTCAAAGGTGAGATATGAAACAGCTAACTTTGGTTGCCGGTGATGTTTCGCTGGAACAACTGGCCGATATTTTCTGGAACCAGACCAGTATCACGCTTGATCGCGCCTGCCGTGCGTCGGTTGAACTGGCCGCCGAACGTATCGCGATTGCCGCGAACGGGACGGTGCCGGTTTATGGCGTCAATACCGGTTTTGGAAAACTGGCCAGCATAAAAATCGCCCCGAAAGATGCCGCGACCCTGCAACGCAATCTGATCCTTAGCCATTGCTGCGGGGTTGGCGACGCCATTCCAACCCATATGGTTCGGCTGATGATGTCGCTGAAATTACTGTCCTTTGGCCGCGGTGCCTCCGGTGTTGGCTGGGACCGAATTGAACTGCTGGAAACCATGCTAAAGCGCGGCGTCACCCCCGTTATTCCGGCCCAAGGATCARTCGGCGCCTCCGGTGATCTGGCCCCACTGGCGCATATGACAGCCGTGCTGATCGGCGAGGGGCAAGCGGAATATGGCGGACGTGTCATGTCGGGTTCCGAGGCGCTAATCGCCGCTGGCCTGACCCCCATCACCCTTGGCCCCAAAGAAGGACTGGCCTTTATCAACGGCACCCAGTTTTCCACGGCCTTCGCGCTGGCAGGGCTGTTTCAGGSRYRGCSMGCRGSGSMWRMWSMGMWKGTRWYSTSYGCCATGTCAACCGACGCGATCATGGGGTCAACGGCCCCGACCCAGCCCGAAATTCACGCCCTGCGCGGCCACCGTGGCCAAATCGAGGTGGCAGCAGCCATTCGCGGTCTGCTGGATGGATCAATCATTCGCCAAAGCCACCTAAAAGACGACACCCGCGTGCAAGACCCCTACTGCATTCGTTGTCAGCCCCAAGTGACGGGTGCCGCGATGGATGTGTTACGGCAAGCCGCCGCCACCCTTGAAATCGAGGCCAACGCCGCCACCGACAACCCGCTGGTGCTAATTGACGTCGATATGATCGTTTCGGGCGGGAATTTCCACGCCGAGCCCGTGGGCTTTGCCGCCGATATGATCGCGCTGGCACTGGCCGAAATCGGCGCCATCGCACAGCGGCGCGTCGCACTGATGGTTGATCCAACCCTGAGCCATGATCTGCCGCCATTTCTAACCCCCAATCCGGGCCTGAATTCCGGCCTGATGATTGCCGAGGTCACCACCGCCGCGCTGATGTCTGAAAACAAACATCTGGCCAACCCCTGCGTGACCGACAGCACCCCGACCAGCGCCAACCAAGAAGACCATGTTTCGATGGCGGCGCACGGGGCGCGGCGCTTGCAGCAGATGGTAAAAAACCTGAACTACATTCTGGGGGTGGAGCTGTTATGCGCCGCCCAAGGCATCGAGTTTCGCGCCCCGCTGAAAACCAGCCAACCTTTGCAAACGGCTCTGGCACAGCTGCGCAAGGATGTGAAAACCATCGGCGATGACCGCTATCTTGCACCGGATATTGAGGCCGCCAGCCAACTCATGGCATCGGCCCAAATCCTGTCAGTGATCGATATCCCCTTGCCGGACCTTGGCCAATGACTCCGGTCATCACCCGGCAAGGCGACAGCCCGATCATCCTGGGTCAGCCCCACGGCGGCACCTATGTGCCCGATGATCTGGCCGCGCGGCTGAATGCGCGAGGTCAAGGGCTGGATGATACCGATTGGCATATCACGCGGCTTTATGACGGGTTGCTGCCCACAGCGACAGTGGTTCAGGCGACGTTTCAGCGCTATGTGATTGACGCCAACCGCGACCCGCAAGGCGTATCGCTTTACCCCGGCCAAAACACCACCAGCCTGTGCCCGCTTACGGATTTTGACGGCCAACCAATCTGGCAAGACGGCCAAGACCCGTCAGCAGACGAGATCGAGGCCCGCCGCCTGACATTCCACGCCCCCTATCACGCCGCCCTTGCCACCCAAATTGCGCGGGTGAAACAGCAGCACGGCTTTGCCATCCTGTTTGACTGCCACTCGATCCGCTCAAACATCCCGTTTCTGTTTGATGGCACCTTGCCGATATTCAGCATCGGCACCGATGCTGGCAAAACCTGTGACCCGCTGATCGAGAAGACCACCCGCGAGATATGTGCTGCCGCGCCGGACTATGACCACGTGGTAAATGGCCGTTTCAAAGGCGGCTGGACCACGCGCCATTATGGCAAACCGAAAACCGGCATCCATGCCATCCAGATGGAACTGGCCCAACGCGCCTATATGGACGAGGCCGCTCCTTGGACCTACCGCAATGATCTGGCCGCAAATATCCGCCGCCCCCTGTCGCAAATTCTACAATCATTGAACAGCCTTCCCCTTTAACGCCAAAGGAACTCCTGCCATGACCGACCCGCGCAAAAACTCCCGCGATGTTTATCCACCAACCGGCCCCAGTCTGAACGCCAAAAGCTGGCAAACCGAGGCCCCTTTGCGGATGCTGATGAACAACCTGCACCCCGATGTGGCCGAGAACCCGCACGAGTTGGTGGTTTACGGCGGCATCGGGCGCGCGGCACGCACGTGGCAGGACTTTGACATCATGGTCGAGACCCTCAAATCACTGGAAGACGATGAAACCATGCTGGTGCAATCGGGCAAACCTGTGGGGGTCTTTCGCACCCATGCGGACGCGCCGCGTGTGTTGATTGCCAACTCCAATCTGGTGCCACATTGGGCGACTTGGGACCATTTTAACGAACTCGATAAAATGGGTCTGATGATGTATGGCCAGATGACCGCGGGCTCGTGGATTTACATCGGAACCCAAGGCATCGTGCAGGGCACCTATGAAACCTTTGTTGAGGCGGGCCGCCAGCATTACGGCGGCAACCTGACCGGCAAGTGGGTTTTGACCGCAGGCCTTGGCGGCATGGGCGGGGCACAGCCGCTGGCCGCCGTTATGGCAGGGGCCTGTTGTCTGGCGGTGGAATGCGACGAGGACCGCGCCGATTTTCGCATGCGCACACGCTATGTCGATGAAAAAACCGCGTCACTGGACGACGCCCTAGCAATGATCGACAAATGGTGCGCGGCGGGCGAGACGAAATCGGTGGCCCTGATTGGCAACGCGGCTGATGTGTTTCCCGAGATTTACAAACGCGGCGTCCGCCCCGATATGGTGACCGACCAAACCAGCGCCCATGATCCAATCCATGGCTATCTGCCCCAAGGCTGGAGCGTCGCCGAGTGGCAGAAAAAGCAGGAAAGTGACCCGAAGGCAGTGGAAAAAGCGGCCAAGGCCAGCATGAAGGTCCATGTGGCGGCGATGGTTGATTTTCACGCAGCGGGCGTGCCGACATTCGATTATGGCAACAACATCCGACAGGTCGCACTGGACGGTGGGCTGGAAAATGCGTTTGATTTTCCGGGCTTTGTGCCCGCCTATATCCGGCCKYTGTTTTGTCGCGGYRTYGGYCCGTTTCGCTNGGTNGCGNCNTGTCGGGTGAYCCCGAGGATATCTAYAAAACCGAYGYYAARGTRAAAGARSTSRTBSMYGAYGNNNCRCAYYTGCAYMRCTGGYTRGAYATGGCCCGYGAKCGSATYSMRTTTCARGGYYTGCCSGCGCGKATTTGYTGGGTSGGTCTKGGMMWMAGRSMMAARCTKGGSCTRGCGTTTAACGAAATGGTGCGCACCGGCGAATTGTCAGCCCCCGTGGTGATTGGCCGCGACCATCTGGACAGTGGCTCGGTTGCCTCGCCAAACCGTGAAACCGAAGCGATGAAGGATGGTTCGGACGCGGTTTCGGACTGGCCATTGCTGAATGCATTGCTGAACACCGCCAGCGGGGCGACATGGGTTTCGCTGCACCACGGTGGCGGCGTTGGCATGGGGTTTTCGCAGCATTCCGGTATGGTGATTTGCTGTGATGGAACGGCAGACGCGGACCGGCGACTGGTGCGTGTCCTGTGGAATGATCCGGCCACCGGCGTCATGCGCCATGCCGATGCGGGGTATGAAGACGCGCTAGACTGCGCACGGGAAAACGGCCTGAATCTGCCGGGGATTATGACGCCGTAACGTCAGTATTGCCACCACACCCCGCCCGTTGCATCCTGCCTGTAAGAAATCGGGGGGATCATGCGTAAATCTATCAAATACTCTGTCCGCGGCATTCTGCTATTGGCGATCATTCTGGCCGCCGTCGCCTTTTGGCAGCGCGAGAAAATCACCCGCCTGATGGCCGTAAACAGCCTGTTCGCGCAGGAAAAAATCATCAATAATTTCAGCCATATGGATACCATGTTCCTGACCCGACCGCTGATGCGTGGTGATGGCGATGTCAGCCCCCTGCCCACAGGCACCGCCGCCGCCCTGCCCGATGCGCTCAACGACTGGATCAAAAACCGCAGCGTCACCTCGCTTGTGGTGATGAAAGACGGCGCGATTGTTGCCGAGGATTATTTCCTTGGCACCAAAGCCGATGACCTGCGCATTTCCTGGTCTGTCGCCAAAAGCTATCTGTCGGCCCTGTTTGGTATTGTAATGGCCGAGGGGCACATCGCCTCGCTGAATGATCCGGTGACCAAATACGCCCCGTCCTTAGCGGGCAGCGCCTATGACGGTGCAACAATCCGCAATGTTCTGAACATGGCCAGCGGCGTGCGCTTTAACGAGGATTACCTCGATTTCAACTCCGACATTAACCGCATGGGCCGCGTTCTGGCGCTGGGGTGGTCGATGGACGGCTTTGCCGCTGGCATCAATGATCGCCAATACGGGCCGGGCAAAACATGGCAATACGTGTCAATCGACACCCATGTGATCGGCATGATCATCCGCGGTGCAACCGGGCGCAGCGTGGCCGAGTTGCTGGAAGAAAAGATCATCATCCCGATGGGGCTTGAAGCCGCACCTTATTACGTCACCGATGGCGAAGGCGTGGCCTTTGTTCTGGGAGGTCTAAACGTCACCACCCGCGATTACGCCCGTTTTGGCCAGATGTTCCTGAACGGTGGGCGCTGGAACGGGGTGCAAATCGTGCCCGAAGATTGGGTCACGGAATCGACCCGCGCCAGCGCACCCACATCGGCGGTCCACATCGGTTATGGCTATCAATGGTGGGTGCCGGTCGGTGCCGTTGCGGGCGAATACATGGCGCGCGGCATTTACGGCCAGTATATCTATGTGAACCGCCCGATGGGCGTGGTTATTGCCACCACGGCGGCGGATACGAAATTCCGCGAAAAAGGCGTGTCGGACCAGAATATCGCCATGTTCCGGCTGATTGCCGGAGCGATCTAGGGATCACTGTTAAGCGCATCCCCCATCAGATCATCGATAAACAGGCTTAATAATTGTGGCCGACCGCTAACGCCTGCCTTGCGGTAAATCGCATTGGTCTGCGCCTTTATCGTGCCCTCGCTGGTCTCGCGTAAATTTGCTATTTCCTGTGTGCTGAAGCCTTTGATGGCAAACAAGGCAACATCGCTTTCTGCCGGCGTTAAACCCCACTCTTGAAAATGGTCTTCCAGCAGCGCCATGAACTCGCCCGACGCAACCCGCAGCTTTCCTTCGGCCACCTCGGACCGCTTAAGCGTGCGGCGAAGCGTAATCCAGCCCAGAAACACACCCAGTATCAGCCCGATCGCAGCACCGACCTCAAGGAATTCGCGGGTTTGCCAATTAATCGGGCGGCTGCGCACCCCGAAAATTGTAAAAATGATGTCGGACACAAAAAAGAAAGCGCAAAGCGCCTGTATTAGCAAAACCGCGATTATAAATAGCCTGTTGGACAATTTCTGCTCTTACCTTGTCTCTTGGTCTTTAGAATTCTTTAGATCGGATTATCGGATGCGGGCGCACTTAACAGACGTGTATGTCATTACTCTTCTCCATCGTCATCATCGCCATCATCGTCATCATCGCCACCATCGTCATCATCGCCGTCATCGCCATCATCGTCATCATCGTCATCATCGCCGTCATCGTCATCATCGCCATCATCGCCACCATCGTCATCATCGCCGTCATCGTCATCATTGTCGTCATCATTGTCGTCATCGTCATCATTGTCGTCATCATTGTCATCATTGTCGTCATCGTCATCATTGTCGTCATCATTGTCGTCATCATGATCATTGTCATCATCATTGTCGCCGCCAGCAGCGCCATTACCTGGTGCGAAAATGCTTTCTCCAGTTTTTAGATCAACCCAATAGTCACGCAAAATCTCGCCTGTTCGCGGGTTAAATACAATTTCGCGGCGGTATTTCGGGCTCTCTGCAATAATCCGGGTGCGGCCAAGAAGTGTTCGACCAACCTTGATCGATTTAAATCCTTGCCCGCGAAGCTGACGCACCATAGAATCCTTCGTCGACAACGCGAGCGCAGGTCCAGCAACACCAATTGTCACGATCATCGCAACAAGGAAATCTCTACGTTTCATTTTCGGCTTCCCAAACCTCATTCAGGCAGAACTCACCTTATTATCGGCAAAGAGTTCTACCTGAACAAGCTATTATTCCGGGTTTGTCTTTCCGGGTATCTATTTAGTCATCGTCATCATGGTCGTCATTACCACCGTCATGGTCGTCGCCACCACCGTCGTGATCGTCATCGTCGTCATCATCATTGTCGTCGTCATTGTCGTCATCATCATGGTCGTCATCATCATGGTCTTCGTCATCATCATCATCATGGTCGTCATTGTCGTCGTCATCATCATCGTCATCATCGTCATCATCGTCATCATCGTCATCATCATCGTCATCATCATGGTCGTCATCATCATAGTCTTCGTCATCGCCATCAGGGCCGGATTTTTCATCTTTCAGAATTTCATCCGATAAATTTCTAATAACCACTTCGCGCTCACTGCCATCCGAGCTGGTTGCCTCGATCTTGGTGCGCATCATGCCGCGTTTGATCTCAATGCGGGAAAACCCTTCATCTTTCATTTGCTGGATAACGTCTTCCACGGACCCCGCAAAAAGCGCTGTTGTGCCCATTAAGAAAGCTGTTGCTGTCGTTGCCAATGTCTTTTTCATTTCTCGTGTTTCCTTTTGTTTCAGTCTTGTTTCGATCGGGTTTCAAATTTCCTACCCAAACGCAAAACAGCACATCCTGCCAACAGGCTCCATTGATCAATGGTTTATGCCCTTAAAAATCGGCATATAAACCAAAGTTTATACGGAACTTAATCCTACCTTAACCCACTAAAAAAGGCCCCGCGACTGCGCAGGGCCTTGATCATAACGGTGGGTAAATTGTTACCCGCCCGCATCCATATCCACCCCCAATGCCTTGGCAACGGTGAAAATATCCTTGTCTCCGCGTCCACACATGTTCATGCAGATCAGGTGATCCTTTGGCAGATCAGGGGCAATTTTCATCACATGGGCCAACGCGTGGCTGGGTTCCAGCGCCGGAATAATCCCTTCCATCTCGCAACTTAGCTGAAACGCTTCCAGCGCCTCGACATCGGTGATCGACACATATTGGGCACGGCCAATGTCATGCAGCCAGCTGTGCTCGGGTCCGATGCCGGGATAATCCAGCCCCGCCGAAATCGAGAACCCTTCAAGGATTTGCCCATCATCATCCTGCAACAAATAGGTGCGGTTGCCATGCAGAACACCGGGCCGCCCCCCCGTCAGTGATGCGCAATGCTCCATCTTGGCATTCACACCTTTACCGCCAGCCTCGACCCCGATGATGTTGACAGATGCGTCATCCAGAAACGGGAAAAACAGACCCATCGCGTTGGAGCCACCACCGATTGCCGCCACCAGAGTATCAGGCAAACGCCCCTCGGCCGCCTGCATCTGCTCCTTGGCTTCCTTGCCAATAATCGCCTGAAAATCCCGCACCATTTCAGGATACGGATGCGGTCCTGCCACCGTGCCGATGCAATAGAACGTATCGTCCACATTGGTCACCCAGTCGCGCATCGCATCATTCATCGCATCCTTTAGCGTGCCACGGCCCGACGTGACCGATATCACCTCGGCCCCCAGCAGACGCATCCTGAACACATTGGGCGATTGGCGCTCGACATCATGCGCCCCCATGAAAATCACGCATTTCAACCCGAATTTGGCGCAAACCGTGGCGGTGGCCACCCCGTGCTGCCCTGCCCCCGTTTCGGCGATAATCCGCGTCTTGCCCATGCGACGCGCCAGAATGATCTGGCCCAACACGTTGTTGATCTTATGCGCGCCGGTGTGGTTCAACTCGTCGCGCTTCAGATAAATCTTGGCCCCGCCCAGATGTTCGGTTAGCCGGTCGGCAAAATACAGCGGACTGGGGCGGCCCACATAATGGGTCCACAGATCGTTCATTTCAGCCCAGAAACTGTCGTCGGTTTTGGCAAACTCGAACTGCTCCTCCAGCGTCAGGATCAGCGGCATCAGGGTTTCCGATACAAACCGCCCACCGAAATCACCGAAACGGCCATTCTCGTCAGGGCCGGTTTTGAAACTGTTGATCCGGTCACTCATCTTGCATCTCCTTGCGCGGCGGCAATAAAGCCCGCAATCAATTCACTGTCTTTTACCGCAGGCACACTTTCCACACCAGACGATACATCGACTTGGCGCGCCCCCGTCAAAAGCACCGCCTCGGCCACATTGTCCGGCGTTAACCCACCCGCCAGCATCCACGGGGCAAACCAGCGCCGGTTGGCAATCAAACGCCAGTCAAAAGCCACGCCGTTACCACCGGGAAGCACAGCCTCCTTGGGTGGTTTGGCGTCCACCAGCAATTGATCGGCCACATGGCCATAGGCAYCCAGCATCGCCAGATCGCTCTCATCCGCAACCCCGATAGCCTTCATCACCGGCAGCCCATAACGCCGCTTTACCTCGGCCACGCGCTCCACAGATTCCGAGCCGTGCAATTGCAGCATATCCAGCGGCACCGCATCACAAATCGCGTCCAGCATGGCGTTATCGGCGTCCACCGTCAGCGCTACCTTGGCCACGCCTATCGGCACTTCAACGGCCAAATYGCGGGCCTGCGCAATTGTCACGTTCCGCGGCGATTTTTCAAAAAACACAAAACCCAGATAACCAGCTCCCGCCGCAACAGCCGCCGCAACATGCCGTGCCTCGCTTAATCCGCAAATTTTAACTTTGATATCAGATGCCATAGGGGCCGTTTAGGCGCTCTTTTCCAGCAGGGCAAGGATTTCGTCTTTCTCATCCACCACATCAGCCTTTAGCCGCGTCACTTCACGTTCAAGGTTTTTGACTTCGCGACGCGCGCGCGCGCCTTCGGCACGGCCCTTATGCTCGCGGAACCATTCCCAAACGAACCCGATCAACAGGCCGGCCACAATACTTCCAAAGATGATCATAAACAGCGGCAGTTGCAGCGTGTTGGCCAGCGGCACAAATCCGGCCAACTCTTCTGGCAACAAATGCAGCGTCACCGCGCCGCGATTGGCCATTGCGACCGTCACCAGCGCCACAGCCAGCACAATCAAAAACGCATAGCGAATGTAACGCATAATAGGGTGCCTATCTTCCGTTCAACCGATCACGCAGCAATTTGCCGGTCTTGAAAAACGGCACGTGCTTTTCCTCTACATTGACCGATGCACCGGTGCGCGGATTTCGCCCGATGCGCGCATCGCGCTTTTTAACCGAGAACGCGCCAAAGCCWCKSARYTCRACCCGRTYRCCYTYGGCMAKCGYATYRRTGATYTCYTCAAAGATGGTGTTGACGATACGTTCAACGTCCCGTTGATAAAGATGAGGATTGTCATCCGCAATTTTCTGAACCAACTCTGACCTGATCATCCCAATTGTCCCCCCGACAAATCATGTTTACGCTGTTCGCACTGCAACGGCAGCTGGTGCGCGACTACTAAAGGACTATAGGCGAATTTTTTCGGTTTGAAAAACATATTGCGACGCTAATATGATAATATTTTCACGCTAATACGCTGATTTAGAGCAATATTACGCCGCACCCTGCGTGTTTGCGCAATCGGCGCAATGAATCATCACCTGTCACACCCACCCTGTCCCTTGCCGATTCGCATCAAAAAAGGCGGCCCCGCATCTGCAAGGCCGCCTGAATTTTACCACCGGTATGGTGTGATTACTCGTCGCCGCTTTTCAGCGCGGCACCCAGAATATCACCCAGTGATGCGCCCGAGTCAGAAGAACCATATTGCTCCACGGCTTCTTTCTCTTCGGCAATTTCACGTGCTTTGATCGACAGACCCAAGCGACGCGTCTTGGCGTCGATGTTGGTTACACGAACGTCGATCTTGTTGCCAACCCCGAAGCGTTCAGGACGCTGCTCGGCACGGTCACGCGACAAATCCGAGCGACGGATAAAGGATTTCATGCCTTCATATGTCACCTCGATGCCGCCATCCTCGATGGACGTCACTTCAACCGTGATGATCGAGCCACGTTTCACGCCATCGGTTGCACCTTCAAACGGATCACCGCCCAGCGCTTTGATCGAGAGCGAGATACGCTCTTTTTCAACGTCGACTTCGGTGACAACAGCCTTGACCACATCGTTCTTGTGGAAATCGCCAATCACGTCTTCGCCACGGCCTTCCCATGTCAGATCTGACAAATGGACCATGCCGTCGATGTCGCCGTCCAAGCCGATGAACAAACCGAATTCGGTGATGTTCTTGACTTCGCCCTCGACCTCGGTGCCCGATGGATGGGTTTCTGCAAACACTTCCCACGGGTTGCGCATGGTCTGTTTCAGACCAAGCGATACGCGGCGTTTGACCGGATCGATTTCCAGAACCATGACCTCAACCTCTTGCGAAGTAGAAACGATTTTGCCCGGATGGATGTTTTTCTTGGTCCAGGACATTTCGGACACGTGAACCAGGCCTTCAACGCCCGGCTCCAGTTCAACAAATGCGCCGTAGTCGGTGATGTTGGTCACGCGGCCCGTGTGTACGGATTGCAGCGGGAACTTGCCTTCAACCACAGTCCAGGGATCGTCCTGCAGCTGTTTCAAACCAAGGCTGATGCGGTGGGTCTCTTTGTTGATCTTGATCACCTGAACGGTGATGGTTTCACCGATCGACAGGATTTCGGATGGGTGGTTCACACGGCGCCACGCCATGTCGGTGACGTGAAGAAGCCCGTCAACACCGCCCAGATCAACAAACGCACCGTATTCGGTGATGTTCTTGACCACACCCTCGATGCTGTCACCTTCAGCCAGCTTGCCAATAACTTCGGCGCGCTGCTCTGCACGGCTTTCCTCAAGGATTGCGCGGCGCGACACAACGATGTTGCCACGACGACGGTCCATTTTCAGGATTTGGAACGGCTGCTTCAGCCCCATCAATGGGCCCGCGTCACGCACAGGGCGCACGTCAACTTGGGAGCCGGGCAGGAACGCAACAGCGCCGCCCAGATCAACCGTAAAGCCGCCTTTGACACGGCCAAAGATGGCACCGTCAACACGTTCTTCATCAGCGTATGCTTTCTCCAGACGGTCCCAAGCGGCCTCCCGGCGCGCCATTTCGTGGCTGAGCACAGCCTCGCCCTTGGAATTCTCGACCATCCGCAGGAACACTTCTACCATGTCACCAACGGCGACTTCAGCAACTTCACCCGGATTTGCGAATTCTTTGATATCAACGCGGCCTTCCATTTTATAGCCGACATCGATGATGGCCTGACCGCTTTCGATTGCGATAACTTTGCCTTTTACGACAGAACCTTCAACAGGTGTGTCAATTTCGAAGCTTTCTTCAAGAAGGGCTTCGAAGTCCTCCATAGTCGTTAATTGAGCCATGTGGTCTCATTTTCCTTTTTTAGCGTTTATACTGGCCGCGCGGTTGGCTCCGCCGGTCTTTGGGTTTCATTTGGTCGCTCGGGCGTCAGAATACATCAACAATAACAAAGGGCCGGAGAAAATTCCCGACCCTGCTCGTATTGTCACATGTGGCTCTTACGGCCCCTTCAACGGCGGCTATATACTGCGCATTCCCCCACATAGCAAGGCCTTATCGCATATACACCACGCAACATGATCCTCATTTTTGTTCTACAAATATCCCCGCGCGGAGCGCATAAAATCTCTTCACCCCATTCGCCCCTCAATCACCGCGACCGCCCTCGCCACCGCCGCCTCAATCCCCATCTCGCTTGTGTCCAGCACCACCGCATCCTCAGCGGCCACCAACGGCGCCGCATCCCGCTCCCGATCCCGCTTATCGCGCACGCGCAAATCCGCCAGCACCCCGTCGCGGCTCACATCCTGCCCCTTGGCAGCCAATTCCAGATACCGTCGCTCGGCCCGCACCACATCAGAAGCCGTCACAAACAGCTTCACCTGTGCGCCCGCACAAATCACCGTGCCGATATCGCGCCCGTCCAGCACCGCACCACCGCTTCGCATTGCAAAGGCCCGCTGAAAATCCACCAGCGCGCTGCGCACCTCCGGTATCGCCGCCGCCTTGCTTGCCGCCTGCGCCACGGGGGCCGTGCGCAAATCATCCGCCTCCAGATCGCGCGCCTGCAAACTCTGCGCCGCCTCAACCGGATCAGCCCCGTTCAAAACCCGCAAGCCCACGGCGCGATACAACAGCCCCGTATCCAGATGAGCAAAGCCGAAATGTTGGGCAACCGCACGGCCAATTGTCCCCTTGCCCGACGCCGCTGGCCCGTCAATCGCCACTGTAAAACCCATCGCACCCATTCCTAAATCAGCCCAACACGCTGGACATTTCCCCCTTTCTATTCCCCAATGCGGTGAAGAAAAAGCAGTTTTGACAAATAAGGCTCCCCGTGCCGATACCGAACTAACCCCGCGGCTGTTCGATCTGCAAAAACAGTTTGATCAATGTATCAACACCCCGTCAGACAACCTCTAGCTGACGTGCCAAGCCATGCTGGCCGCCGGTTTTACCCTGCGCCGCGAAATCGGTTACGCGCTGGACGACTGCCTTACCGCCAACATCGAAGGCTGCGTGGCCGCGGTTAATGACGCTGGGTTCCCTGCTGATCGCCTGAACACCGCCACGCTGCCCCCCCCCGCACAATGCCGGGCAAACTTGAAGAAACCGAAATTTCAGAAATTCCCGAAAACTCCTGCATCGGCCACACTATTGAACGAAACGCCATCCCCACCACCCACAGCGCCGAGATATCCTGCGGTATCAACTACATAGGTTGCGCCGGAATCATTGATCTGGCCGAAACCAAATGCAACATACTGACCATCATTCCCCACTGGGGCAATATGCTGGACTATCAAAGCTGCATGGGCGAGGCCTATATGCAGATATGGACCCAGTTAAAAGAAGGCGACGAATAGCCCTGTATGATCCAGATTACCCCGTGCCCGAGGTGGCTTCTTCCAGCCCGGCGATCACCTGCCGCGCTATATCTGCCCGGCCTGTGGTTCATCCACCCCGATTTGACACCGAGCAAAGGTTTATATTGCCCCTCGCCGCGGCTCTGCTGTTTGCAACACCGTTTTTACCATTCGGGATCTGTCCGGTGGTGGTGGTCCTTGTGCTCGCTGCCATGGCCAAATCGCTATCGGGAAAGCCGTAAGCGTTGTCCCGCCCCCACCTTCCGCTCCTTGCCTTGATCTGCGATTCTGTCTGTAGGTTTTGGATTTTAGGAAGGATTTTCTCCATGGAGCACT
>NVTS01000057.1 GCA_002732995.1 Marinosulfonomonas sp.
GTCAGACAGCCCTAACATTGCTCCAAAATATATCCATCCCACGCATCAGTTTGTTCTAGGGTCAGGACCTATTAAATACGGGGATTCCCAAGAGGTCCGGTTTCTGATTCAATGRATGCAGGAGGATCTGTTCATGTCGGATCACTATTGGCTTTCAGAAACACAGCTCGACCGTATAAAACCCTACTTTCCAYGATCACACGCTGTGTCACGCGTTGACGATCGCCGCGTTCTTGGCGGCATTATTCACGTGTTGAAACATGGGCTTCAATGGCGGGATGCACCGTCCGGATACCCTACCGTATCCATACGATCCTTACGGGCAATGGCGAGCAGTTCACCAATCGCAAGCAGGATACAACGGCATTTGAGCACATTTTTAACCGGGTTTGCCGCGAAAATGGAACCGAGCATCGCCTGACAAAAACTGCCCACCCCTGGACCAACGGGCAGGTGGGCGAATGAACAGAACACTGAAAGAAGCGACGGTGAAACGCTATCACTACGACACCCACGACCAGCTCAAAACCCATCTGTCAGATTTTGTTGATGCCGACAATTGCGCCCGAAGATTGAAAACACTCAAAGGCCTCACGCCGTTCGAATACATTTGCAAAATCTGGACATCTGAACCGGAAAGGTTCACAGTAAACCCAACCCGTCATAAGCTGGGACTATACAGCTAGTAGCCTCACACCACCCACGTCGGAGTCTGATACCACCCCCGATACCCGTGGAAGGGGGCTTCACCCCCAACGCACCAATAATTGCGAACAATAGCGGTGCAACCCATTCACTGGCGCGTGAAGGTGTTGAAATATTGGTAACGGGCGCAAGCTATAGCCTTACGGCATCAGCTCGCTGTTGAACAGTATTGCTGGGCAGGCCCCAGCAAAGGGCGTGGAAACATCGGCACAGCTCATGAAAACCCGTGCCAAAGAAAATGGTCCTATCGATCTTGCGGCCTCTGTTTTGGGTTATCTGGGCGGTTTGACCACCTGCGAAACCGGCGCCTGCGTGGCTGTTTCGCTCGCGAACTTCACGAATGCCTGTAAAGGGCAGGGGCGGGAACAAAGCAGCTCTTTGGTTCCATTGAGGTCCCCTTGAGCGCGGGCTCGACCGGGAGATTGCTTCCGCTTGACAGCTTTTTACCTTTGGTTTTCTCGCGCGGATGTTGATCATTGGCTGACTCGGCCCAAAGCCTGCCGTGGCGCTGGTGTGCCCCACTGGTCGATTGGTGCTCTTTTGTTTGCCGATCTCGTCGAAGGCCGCGCCTACAAAAAGTCGGTTACCGGCTGGCCATCCGGTCTTCAACCCGGGGCGTTCTTGCAGCTTTGGGACGACGTGGAGACCTATCATCGGCTCCGTGATGTGGGCAACACCAGCGCGTTTGGCCATTTTCGGATATTGCGAAGTTATCGCTCAGCGGCAAACAGGATCGTGGTGTCGGATCAGACGGGGCTTGACCGCGAGGTCACGTATCCCGTTTTCGGAATGAAATACGTAATTGGAGCAAATTTGAAAAAGGCGGAGCTGTTATAAAGCGGAGTGGGCCTGTCACGGATATATTCCACAACAGGCCCAGTTCGTCTGGTGAGGCGCACCATTTTTGATCTCACGGTGCGCAGCACCTCCGATGGGGCGGGCGGACCGCCCGACGTGCAGGCGCATGTTTGGGTGCGCCATTTCGGGCGCACCCATTTGGCTAAATGTCGAATTTCACCCCTTGTGCCAGTGGCAATTCGGCGGAATAGTTCATCGTGTTGGTCTGGCGGCGCATGTAGCCTTTCCAGGCGTCTGACCCGCTTTCGCGCCCGCCGCCGGTTTCCTTCTCGCCACCGAACGCGCCACCAATTTCAGCACCTGAGGGGCCGATGTTGACGTTGGCAATGCCGCAGTCCGACCCCGTGGCGGATACGAACTGTTCGGCCTCGCGCATGTTCAGAGTGAAGATGCAGGAGGACAGCCCCTGCGGCACCGCATTCTGCATTTCAATCGCCTGATCCAGATCATCGTAGCTCATCACATAAAGGATTGGCGCGAATGTTTCGGTTTCGACAATTGTGGTTTGCGCGGGCATTTCCACCACCGCCGGATGCACATAGGCCCCACCAGCGGGCACACCACCCGTAACCACTTCGCCACCATGCACCGTGCCGCCTTGGGCGCGTGCATCCGTTAGGGCAGTTTGCATCGCGTCAAGCGCTGCCATGTCAACCAGCGGCCCAACCAGCGTGGCCGGATCAAGGGGTGATCCGACGGGCAGGGTCGCGTAGGCCTTAACCAGTTTGGCGACCAGATCGGCGCGGATGCTTTCGTGCACGATCAGGCGGCGCAGGGATGTGCAGCGCTGGCCTGCCGTGCCAACGGCGGAAAACACGATGCCGCGCACGGCCATGTCGATGTCGGCCGAGGGTGCAACGATCATTGCGTTGTTACCGCCCAGCTCAAGTATCGAGCGGCCAAACCGCGCTGCTACAATGGGGGCAACGATGCGGCCCATGCGGGTGGAGCCTGTGGCCGAAATTACCGGCACATCATGCGATGCAACCAAACCCGCGCCAATGTCCGCACCGCCAATCACCACCTGCAACAGGCCATCCGGCGCATCATCGCCAAAGCGGGCAACGGCACGCKCGAAAATCACCTGACAGGCAAGCGCTGTCAGCGGCGATTTTTCCGATGGTTTCCAGATCACCGGATCGCCGCACACCAGCGCCAGTGCGGTGTTCCAGCACCAGACAGCTACGGGGAAGTTAAACGCGCTGATCACACCGATGGGGCCCATGGGATGCCATGTTTCCATCATCCGGTGGCCGGGGCGCTCGGAGGCGATGGTTAGACCGTAGAGCATCCGCGATTGCCCAACGGCAAAATCGCAAATGTCGATCATTTCCTGCACTTCGCCTTGACCTTCGGACAGGATTTTACCAGCTTCCAGTGACACCAGCGCACCCAGATCATCCTTGGCATCGCGCAATTCTTCACCCAGCAGCCGCACCAGTTCGCCGCGGCGCGGGGCAGGGACCGTGCGCCATTTCTTAAACGCGGTTTTGGATTTAGCAATCACCGCATCCATGTCTGTGGTCTCACGGATTTGCGCCAATACGCCCCCGTCAACGGGCGAAGTCACCGTCAGGCTGCCCCCTGTCAAAATGTCGGCATCCAGGCCCAGACGGGCCAAAATTGACCGAGTTGTTTTCAGTTGCTTGTTCATGCTGCGCTCTCCAATGGGGTCATGTCGCCCGCGGTATAAAGGCGGCCAAATTCGGTGTTCAGGAAGTCAGGTAGCTTCACATCTTCTTGTGAAATAAAGCCGGATTTGGCCAACATGCCGCGCCGGACCATATCAACGACGCCGGTCACACCCGCCGCCGTGGTGATCTGGATCGCGCCCCAATGGGTGCCATTCACCTTGCCCGCCACGGKTTTGTTGATCAGTGAACGTTCACGGAATTCGCCATTAATCATGCCCGTGGCGGTGCAATAGACCAGCACCACGTCCTGATCGGTGCGCGGCAGCGCCGTTTCAAAGATGTCCTTTAGCACATCGCGCCGGCGCACCAGCCCCAGATCATGCAGCAGCAGTTTAATGATGTCGCGGTGCCCGGGGTAGCGGATTGTGCGGTAAGAAACCGAGCGTGCCTTGCCCTGCAATTGTTCCGCCAAAGTGCCCAGACCGCCCGAGGTGTTGAAGCACTCATAGTCGACGCCATCGACCGACAGGATTTCAAGATCCTCAAGCGGCGCGGTTTTCACCAGATGCCCGTCAACCAGCGCATCGCACGGGTTGCAATATTCATTAATCAACCCGTCGGTGGACCACGTCAGGTTATATTTCAGCGCGTTGGTAGGATAGAGCGGCAGCGCCCCGACCCGCAGCGACAGGGTATCAATGCTGTCAAATTCAGCCGCCAGATGGGCGCCCGCGATGCCGACAAAACCGGGGNCCAGCCCGCATTGCGGCATGAACACGGTGTCGGCGTCGCGGGCCAGTTCGCGCACGGTGTTGGTCGAGGCGACATCCTCGGTCAGATCAAAGTAATGTGCACCGGCGCGTTTTGCGCCCTCGGCAATCGTTGGTGTCAGGAAAAACGGCGCAGCGCTGATCACGGCATCAAACCCTTTCAGGGTTTTTGCCACAGCATCCGCGTCGCCTGCATCCATCTGGGTGATGGCCACGCCACTTTGATCAATCGCCTTGAGCGCTTCCAGATTTTGATCTGCAACCGTGACGCTGTAATTCGGGGATTCTGCTAAAAATGCGGCGATCGTTTGTCCGATTTTGCCGCCGCCGATAATGCACACTTTCCACATGGNCTTTCTCCTGTTTGCGTGTATGGGAGAAGTCTGGGCGCGGAAAACGTGCAATGGCAGGTCTAAAATCGGCGGTTTGGGGGCGGTAAGCCGTCAATCAGTCGGGTGATCCGGCATTTTGTGCGTTATTGCCGAGGAATTGTTCCGCGATCCGCTGCGCAGTTGCATTATACCCACGGTCAAAGCGGCGGCCAAACACCACGAATGTTTTGGTGCGGATCACGCCGGTGATTTCAGCGATTTCATCGACCACGACATCCAGATCCTCGATCCGTGGTGCCTCGATACTGAGGAACAGGTCGAACTCTCCGTTGATCGACAGGCAAAGCCGGATTTCGGCGTATTGCCCAAGGCGGCGCAGGATTTTACGGGTTTCCTGCTGTTTAACTTCCATTAAAACAAGGACCTGGATGTTTTCCTCGGCTGGGTTTTTACTCAGAACAACTGAATATCCGGCAATCACCCCGTCCTTTTCCATCCGCACAATGCGCTCATGCACAGTGGAGCGCGCAACATTCAGCCGAGCAGCGATGTTGGTGGTGGATTCGCGGGCGTTGCGCTGGAGTTCGCGCACGATGCGCCGGTCCAGCGCATCCTTAAGCCATTTTGATGATCTTTCCGTCATAATGTCGCTATAGCACAATTTTCCGGTATATTGGCAAGTGGCATTGCCTGTGAAAAAGGGCCAGAGTGGGTCAAATAAGATGATTCCGGTAAAAAGACGGGGAAGATATGGATCGCGCAGCAATTGTTCACCAGAATTTTCTGGATCGGGTGCAGTCAGGGGATTTTCCCAAAGGCGCAGCTGCCGACACCGATCTACCCGCTACTAAATTGGTCGAGATGTATCGCAGCCAGTGTTTGTCGCGTCAGCTGGACCGCACCAGCCGCGAGATGCAAAAGGCGGGGCAGGGGTTTTACACCATCGGGTCCAGCGGGCATGAGGGTATGGCGGCGGTGGCCGAGGCCCTGCGCCCGACCGACATGGCGTTCCTGCATTACCGCGACGCGGCGTTCCAGATACAACGCAGCCTACAGGTGCCGGGGCAGAATATCGCCTGGGATATGCTGTTGAGTTTTGCGGCCTCATCGGATGATCCGACTTCAGGCGGGCGTCACAAGGTGCTGGGCTCAAAGGCGCTGAATATCCCGCCGCAAACTTCGACCATCGCCAGCCATTTGCCCAAAGCGGTCGGCGTGGCCTATTCACTGGGCCTCGCGCGACGTCATGCGCCCGAACACCGCTGCTTGCCAAAAGATGCCATCGTGATGGCGTCCTTTGGCGATGCATCATCCAACCACTCCACCGCCCAAGGCGCGTTCAACACCGCCTGCTGGACCAGTTTTCAATCGGTGCCGATGCCGATGCTGTTCGTTTGCGAGGACAACGGCATCGGCATTTCCACCCCGACGCCCGACGGCTGGGTGGCGGCGAATTTTTCGGCGCGGCCAGGGATGAAATATTTCGCCTGCAACGGGCTGGATATTTGCGAGACACATCGCGTGGCGTCGCTCGCGGCGGATTACGTGCGCAAACACCGCAAACCCGTATTTCTGCATGTGACCACTGTGCGCCTGTATGGTCACGCGGGATCAGACGTCGAGGCGAGCTATCGGGACACAAAGGCGATTGCTGCGGACGAGGCGAATGATCCGTTGCTGCATACGGTGCGTTTGCTGGTTGAGACAGGTGCGCTGAACACCACTCAAGCCATTGAAATATACACAGAAACAGGTGAGCGCTGCACCCGTATTGCGGCCCAAGCTGTCATACGCCCGCACCTGAAAACCAGCGCAGACGTGCTGGCGTCCCTGATCCCGCCCAAACGGGAGTGCACCCCGACCAACGGGCCGTCGGCCACCGTGCGCAAGGCCACATTCGGCAGCGATATGCGGGCGATGAAAGAGCCACAGCCAATGATGCGCCTGATCAACTGGGCGCTGACCGATCTGATGCTGGAGCATAGCGAGATCGCCATGATGGGCGAAGACGTTGGGCGCAAAGGCGGCGTTTATGGTGTTACGCAAAAGTTAAAGGCACGCTTTGGCGCGGATCGGGTGATTGATACGCTGCTGGATGAACAATCCATATTGGGGCTAGCAATCGGCATGGCGCACAACGGCTTTATCCCGATGCCGGAAATCCAGTTTCTGGCCTATCTGCACAAYGCCGAGGACCAGATCAGRGGCGARGCGGCGACGCTSAGYTTYTTYTCCRATGGTCAATACACCAACCCGATGGTGCTGCGGATTGCCGGCCTCGGCTATCARCGCGGCTTTGGCGGGCATTTTCATAACGACAACTCGCTGGCGGTGCTGCGCGATATTCCAGGTGTGATCATCGCCTGCCCGTCCAATGGCGCGGATGCGGCATGCATGCTGCGTGAATGCGTGCGATTGGCCCGCGAGGAGCAACGCGTGGTGGTGTTTATCGAACCCATCGCGCTGTATCCGATGCGCGATTTGCATGAGGCGGGGGATAAGGCATGGATGCACAGTTATCCGTCGCCCGATAAGCGCATCGGTCTGGGGCAGATCGCGGTATCGGGCCGTGGCACGGATTTGGCGATCGTTTCTTATGCCAATGGCTATTATCTGTCCCTGCAAGCGGCCAAGGCACTGCAGGCCAAGGGGATCAAGACCCGCGTGATTGATATGCGCTGGATAGCGCCAATGCCAAAGGATGAATTGCTAAAACAAACAAAGGCTTGCGGGTCAGTATTGATAGTAGATGAATGCCGCGAAACCGGCAGCCAATCCGAAGGGCTGATGGCGTTGTTTACCGAAAACGGGCGCGAGAAGGTGGCGCGGGTCACGGGTGAGGATTGCTTCATTGCCACGGGTCCGGCTTACGGCGTAACCTTGCCCACAGCGGACGGGATCACGCAGGCGGCGCTGGAATTGGTTGGGGCTGCGAGATGAAAAAGACAGCGGTTCTGATTTGCCCCGGGCGCGGCACCTATAATGCGCCGGAACTTGGCTATATTGCGCGTCATCACGGCGGTCGATTGGCCAAATTTGATGCGTATCGCGCGGGTTTGGGGCAGGAAACGGTTTCTGCGCTGGATGGCGCGGCCAAATTTTCAGCCAAACTGCACACCCGCGGCGACAATGCTTCACCGCTGATCTATGCCGCGTCGTTGTTTGATGCGCAGGCGCTTTCGGATGACTTTGATATTGTCGCGGTGACCGGTAATTCGATGGGCTGGTACATCGCGCTGGCGGCGGGGCGGGCGGTGACGCCGATGGCGGGGTTTGAAATCGTGAACACGATGGGCACCTTGATGCAGGAGCGGCTGATCGGCGGGCAGGTGCTATACCCGTTTGTCGATGAAAACTGGCAGGAGATTGCGGGCAAGCGGGATGAACTGCTGGCGTTGGTTGGCGATATTAACAGTCGCAAGGGGCATCAATTGGCCGTGTCGATCCATCTGGGCGGCATGCTTGTGGTGGCGGGGGATGAGGCTGGATTATCTGCATTCGAGGCAGCCGTTCCAACCTTTGACCGCTACCCGATGCGCCTGCCGAACCACGCGGCGTTCCATACATCGCTTCAGATGCCTGTGGCGGACGAAGGGCAATCACGGCTGGGGGCGGATCTGTTTGGCACGCCTGACATCCCGTTGATTGACGGGCGCGGCGCTATCTGGTGGCCGGGGGCAACGGATGCAACGGCATTGCGCGACTACACGCTTGGGGTGCAAGTCACTGAAACTTATGATTTTACCAAGGCCATTCAGGTGGCAGCGCGTGAATTTGCGCCGGATGTGTTTATTGTAACAGGGCCAGGGGCAACACTGGGCGGTGCCATTGCGCAATCCCTGATCGGGATTGACTGGGACGGGGTTGGCGACAAGGCGGCGTTTCAATTGCGCCAGTCATCTGATCCGGTTTTGATTGCGATGGGGCGGGATGACCAGCGGCCAGAAACAACAAAGCGCAGCTAAAAGCCGCGCCATGCATCCATAATATCCCTTTAATCGGGAACCTAGCGGCCCCAGTTGCGAACCTGACCGCAATCCATATGCACAAAGTTGGAGCTGGAATACCTGCCAACACCACCGGCGCCACAGGACACGCCTGCCTTGAATATCTGGCTGACCGAGCGTGATTTCAAACGCAAATCAGCAGCCTGACCCTTCACATGCAGCGAGTTTTTCGCCACAGCGCGCGACCGCGAGCGCAACATTGCGTTGGTTTTTGGTGAACGGTAACCGGACAGCAACGTATAAGGCTCAGTCACATCCATCAGGTTGTGGGCCGCGGTCATGATATCGAAATTGCGGATATCCATGCTTTTGGTCTGGTCTTGACGCCAATCGCGCATGAAATAATTGATTTCTTTGATCGCATCCTTGATGTATTTTCCCTCGATCCAGTAGATCGTATCCATATTTTCGCCGGTGCGCCCGTTATACATACGCAGGCGTCGAATATCGCCACCACCGCGCAGAAAACCTGCCGCATTGGCATAGGTCGGGGCGGCCACAATCGTGGTTGCTGCAAAAGCCCGCAAAACACCGCGTCGCGTAATCAAGGATTTTTTACTGCCCGTATTCACATCATTCGTCATCGTCATATCGCCTGTCCCGTAGCGTTGCGTCCGCATTTATATGCGATTACATGCCATTACATCCCCAGATGTTGGGGTCTTATTACACATATCGAATCAATCACCAAGTCAGGATTGCCGATAAGTCTTTCAAACAAGTAAAATCGGCAATTTATTGCTGAAATTGTGTTTGTGTTGTGGAAGCGCTGAATATTGGGGGGCAAACTTGTCTCACCACGACATTTTGTGGGAGCTGATGCGAATGTGAATGGACTTGGGCCGGAAAATTAACGATTGTCTGCTTCATTAATTCCATGGGTAAAAAACTGTTTAGGGGTTCAAGATGAATAGCGCGCTTTTCCAAATGCGTAATTTGCACAGCTTTGTCGCGGCTTTGGCCRTATCRATCACGCTTGCATTGGCGGGGGCMCCTGYAAATGCRCAGGTCACAGCCTATAAACAGGCGGTCGCCGAGGCGGCAGCAMAGGATGCGGCACTGGCCGAATTCTACAAGGCCCGTAATTACAAATCACTTTGGACTGGCCGGGCGGGCAAAGACAGCCAGCGTCGCAAGGCGCTACTGGCGGCTCTGCGCAAGGCTTCCAGCCATGGATTGCCGGTCAAACGGTATGACCCGGCGGTTATTGCCGCCAGCTTGAAAGCCGCGCGCACGGGGCGTGACCTTGGCCGTATGGAAGTCGAGATGAGCCGCATATTCTTGCAATATGCCGGCGACATCCGTTCAGGCGTTGTGAGCCCGCACAAAATCGACAGCGGTATGGTGCGCGAAGTCCGGCGCTGGGACCGTTTGCAAACACTGATCGCGTTCGAGAAAAGTTCGCCCAAGGGGTTCCTGAAACAGCTAGCCCCGTCAACGCCCGAGTATATAAGGTTGATGAAGGAAAAGCTGCGGCTTGAAAAACTGCTTGGGCGCGGTGGGTTCGGGCCAAAGGTCGGGGCCGCATCACTCAAGGTTGGTGCCGGTGGCGGCCATGTGGTTTCCCTGCGCAACCGTTTGATTGCAATGGGGTATCTGAAACGCTCGGCCTCGCAAACCTATGACGCGATAATGCAAAAATCGGTGCAGCTGTTTCAACTGGACCATGGCCTGCCCACAGACGGGGTTGCCGACAAAAGCACGATGTCGGAGATCAATAAACCGGCTGGGTACCGGCTGCAATCGATCATCGTTGCGATGGAGCGGGAACGCTGGTTTAATCAGCCCCGTGGCAAGCGCCATGTGCTGGTGAACCTAGCTGATTTCACTACCAAAATCATTGATAATGGCAAGGTGACATTTGAAACACGTTCGGTGGTGGGGAAAAACCAAAGCGACCGTCGCACCCCGGAATTTTCCGATGAGATGGACCATATGGTTATCAATCCAACCTGGTTTATACCACGCTCAATCGCTACCAAAGAATATCTGCCGTTGATGAAACGTAACCCCAATGCGCTGAGCCATTTGCGTGTGGTCGATTCCCGCGGACGTACGGTCAGCCGGAGTTCGATCAACTTCTCGAAATATACCGAGAGAACCTTTCCGTTTAATATGAGGCAACCGCCCAGTCGCACTAATGCGCTGGGTCTGGTAAAATTCATGTTCCCGAACAAATATAACATCTACCTGCATGACACGCCGTCGAAAAACCTGTTTGCCCGGAATGTGCGCGCCTTCAGTCATGGTTGTGTCCGTTTGCAGCAACCGTTTGATTTTGCCTATGCGTTGCTGGCCAAACAAGAGGCCAACCCGCAGGCGTTTTTTCAGGCCACGCTAAAGACTGGCCGTGAAACGCGGGTCGATCTGAAGAATCCGGTGCCAGTGCATCTGATTTACCGCACCGCGATCAGCAAGCCCAAAGGCGGAATGGAGTATCGCCGTGACGTTTATGGACGGGACGCCAAGATATTCAACGCCTTGGCCAAGGCCGGGGTGGTGCTGCGCTCGATTGGCGGGTAAAACCGACCCAACAAAGTGAATTGTGTTTGCCAGATAAGCACCACTCACTCATAATGTTGGGGGCCATGATGGGCTATACAGTTTCAGAAATAGCAACAGCGCTGGGGGCAAAAGCCGTCGGCGCTGTCGACGTCTTGATCAATGGCGCATCCGAACCGGCAAGCGCTGCGCCGGATGATCTGGCCTTGGCGATGGATGCAAAATATGCCGATGGTTTGGCTGCGGGGCAGGCGCGTGCCGCGATCCTGTGGGCCGGGGCGGATTGGCAGGCGCTGGGGCTGGAGGCCGCGATTTTTGTGCCGCGCCCACGCTATGCGATGTCGGGGCTCACCGCGCTGATGGATACGGGCCCCGAGATTGAGGCGGGCATCCACGCAAGCGCGATAATCCATAAGGATGCTGTGATCGGCGAGGGGGCTGCTATTGGCCCCTTTGTGGTGATCGGACGCGGTGTGGTGATTGGCGCAAGGGTGCGGATTGCCTGTCATGTCAGCGTGGCCGAGGGTGCGGTGATCGGTGATGACGCGCTGCTGCTTGCCGGGGTCAGGATCGGGGCGCGTGTTCTGATTGGTGACCGGTTTATTGCACAACCCGGCGGGGTGATTGGATCGGACGGGTTTTCATTCGTTACACCGGAAAAATCTACCGTCGAAAGGGCGCGTGAAAATCTGGGCAAGGACGTTCAGGCCTGTTCCCAAACCAGTGCCCAAAGCTGGACCCGTATCCATTCGCTGGGCGCTGTTGAAATCGGCGATGATGTGGAAACCGGTGCCAATGTTACCATTGATCGCGGCACCATTCGCGCCACCCGCATCGGACGTGGCACCAAGCTGGATAATCAGGTCCATATCGGCCACAACGTCCAAGTGGGCGAGGACTGCCTGCTGTGCGGGCAGGTCGGCATTGCTGGCTCGTCCCGCATTGGTGACCGCGTGGTGATGGCAGGGCAATGCGGTGTGTCGGACAACATTTTTGTTGGTGACGATGTGGTTGCCGGCGGCGCGACCAAGATATTTACCAATGCCCCTGCTGGCCGGATTTTGCTGGGATCACCCGCCGTGAAAATGGAGAGCCACGTCGAGATGCAAAAAGCGCTACGCCGCTTGCCGCGCCTTGCCAAACAGGTGGCAGAGCTAAAGGCTGCGTGGACGCGCAAGGGCTGATCCGATACAACCGTTTGAATAAAAAAATGCCGCCCGATCGGGGCGGCATTTTTGCATCTGGTCGCTTGGGTTCTATTATTTGTTGGCCGCCAAAACAGCGCTATACCCATCGGTAAAACCGGTCAGCGACATTGTTACGACCACTTTCTGGTCTGGCGCTGCCACAGGCACAACTGTAATTTTGGCGCTTGCACCGCGCTTAAAGGCCGCCACATCCGCATTTGAAAACCCGATACGGGAGTAACAGCCACCGGCGCCGCACCACGTAAACGGGTAACGCTTGGTCGGGCCGCTATCAATTGCCAGCGTCAACTGCTGTGTCAGCAGCGTTTCAAGCGGTGTCACAATCGTTGCTCCGGCTGCGGCCTGCTGGCCATCGGGAAGGCTGATAAAGTTGACTTCGGCAACACCATTGCCATTTTCGTCCTTTAGGAGCTGATACAGTTGGCATGGCTCGGTTTCCCCTTCAGGCACACGGAAACACTGTAATTCCCAATCGCCATATGTTTCTTTTACATAGACGGTCCCAACGCCATTTTCAGCGTTAACATCCACACCCATTGATCTTTCGATCTCTGTGGCGACAGCCGGTGCTTCCGGATCTGTTTCTGGAGCCGTTTCCGTGTCGCTGGCTATTTCGGTCTCGTTTTGTGTGGTGGGCGTTGTGGTGGTGCCTGTTGTGGTTTCCTGTGCAACCGCCGCGCCGCTAAAGGTCAGGATCAAGGCAAGAGTGCAAAGTTTTTGAAGGTAGGACATATGTTTGGTTCCATTATATCTGCTGTCGCGTCTAAAGGCGTCTAACACGTCATAAAAGAAGAGTCAGGCCGGATTGTTGGTGCTGGTTTTATCCATGGGCAAAATATTGCCAAGGCGATAACAGACAAATAGGAAAAGGGTCTGAAAATAGACCCTTTTCCTATTGAAGTGCTCCCTGTCGGACTGGCCGACTTATTATTGTCGTCAAGCTACGGCGTTTTGCCGCAGGGGTCAACTTTAATAATAAATTGTGATCCACTCTTTGGGGCAGGCCCCTAACAAAAAAAGGCCGCACTACAAGAGTGCGGCCAGTCTAACAGGGAGGAAGTATGCMCAGACGAAAGAGGACKWRACRYCTGKRCGYAATCTAACWCTGGCRYAAAAYKRTTAAYATTGTATTTTCATCYRYARRAWWAWYRAAAAWWACGCARRAGYSGKWGMMKTNGNAGTGARYWRAGWSMKSRWANNTTTATTGGCGGKGGYGGYGARGRTTAYGGCRMGSCACAGGAAATGCTGYYGAAATATGCCAACCGYCACGGSYTGATTGCMGGSGCMACGGGGACRGGYAAAACCGTGACMYTRCARATYCTYGCCGAAGAGCTGTCSGCSGCSGGYGTKCCKGTGTTCATGTCSGAYGTRAAGGGYGATTTGTCSGGSYTGGCKGTGGCGGGGTCSGATRSGTTYAARCTGCACGAGGCYTTCACCAGCCGCGCKGCCAAAATCGGCTTTGACGAYTAYRSCTAYRRYGCWTTTCCGGTSACRTTYTGGGAYTTGTTCGGCAAATCCGGCCACCCGATCCGCACCACGGTGGCCGAAATGGGCCCGCTGCTGATCTCGCGCCTGTTGGAGCTGTCCGAGGCGCAAGAGGGCGTGTTGAACATCGCCTTCCGTGTATCGGACGAACAAGGCTTGCCGCTGCTGGACCTTGCGGATTTGCAGGCTTTGCTGGTCTGGGTCGGGCAAAACGGCAAGGAATTATCCTTACGCTATGGCAATGTGTCGCCAGCATCCGTCGGCACCATCCAGCGCCGCCTGCTGGTGCTGGAAAATCAGGGCGGGGCCAACCTGTTTGGCGAACCGGCACTGGATCTGGCCGATATGATGACGGTTGATGCGGGCGGGCGCGGGCAGATCAATATTCTGGCCGCTGACAGCCTGATGGCGGCGCCGAAACTATACGCGACCTTCCTGATCTGGCTGCTCAGTGAATTGTTCGAGGAGTTGCCCGAGGTGGGTGATCCCGACAAGCCCAAGCTGGTGCTGTTTTTTGACGAGGCGCACCTGCTGTTTGATGGCGCGCCCAAACCGATGATCGACAAGGTCGAGCAAGTCGCCCGCCTGATCCGCTCCAAAGGCGTCGGGGTGTATTTCGTGACGCAAAACCCGCGCGACATTCCCGGGGATATTCTGGGCCAGTTGGGCAACCGGGTGCAACACGCGCTGCGGGCCTATACGGCGCGGGACCGCAAGCAACTGATGCATGCGGCCGAAACCTATCGTGATAACCCGCGATTTTCCACCGAAGAAGCCATCCGCGAGGTTGGCGTGGGCGAGGCCGTGACCTCGATGCTGGCGCGCAAAGGTGTGCCAGGCGTGGTCGAGCGCACCCTGATCCGGCCCCCATCCKMGSWRYTGGRAMCRRTSAYSGGWRYCKRRSGCSSYGMRSKGRTCGSNGSWTCGCCTGTGGCCGGTAAATACGAGAAAAAGCTGGACCGTCAATCGGCGTTCGAGATGCTGCGCAAGCGGGCGGATGATGCGGCCAATGCGGCCGAGATTAGCGAGCGGGCCGAGGAAGAGGCCGATCTGGCGCTGCGGGAATATAAGGCGGGCAGGCGTTATACGGGGGTGCGGGTTGAACGCTCGACCTCGCGCAAAACCCGCAAAAGCCCCAGTTGGGGCGGCGCGATTGGTGATGTGATTTTGAAAGAGTTGAAAGGCAGCACCGGCAAGCGCATCGTACGCGGGATTCTGGGCGGGTTTTTCAAGGGGCGTTAAGCCTAAGTCAGGACAGGGCGTTAAKCCTAAGTCAGGACAGGGCGTTAAGCCGGAAAGAGATATGATATGACACATGCTGAAACGTTCAAATCACTGCATATAAAATCCGACCCTGTCGTGTTGTTCAACGTCTGGGACGCGGGCACAGCAGCGATTGTGCAATCCGCCGATGCCAAGGCGATTGCCACTGGCAGCTGGCCGGTGGCCACAGCACAAGGCTTTGAGGATGGCGAGAAAATTCCGTTGGAATTGATGCTGGAAAACCTGAAGCGCATTGTCGCGGCGGTCGATCTGCCGGTGTCGTCCGACATCGAGGGCGCTTATAGCGTGGCCCCAAAGGGGGTTACGGAAACGGTTGTGCAGGTGGTTCAGGCGGGTGCGGTCGCCTTTAATTTCGAGGACCAGATCGTGGGTGGTGACGGGTTGCATGATATCGATGTGCAAACCGCGCGGGTTGCGGCGGCCCGTGACGGGGCGGATCAGGCGGGCAGTAACATCTTTATCAACGCCCGCACCGACCTGTTTCTAAAGGCCAAACCCGAGGGTCACGCGGGCCTGCTGGATGAGGCACTGGCCCGAGCGCTCGCCTATGCCAGCGCTGGGGGCGATGGTTTCTTTGCCCCGGGGCTGACGGATGARGCGTTGATCAAACAGCTTKGYRYTKWSKGYSYGCYGYCGGTGAATATCCTTGCTTTGCCACATGCGCCATCGGCCAGCGTGCTTGCCAGTCTTGGTGTCGCCCGCATCAGCCACGGGCCGGTTCCGTATAAGAAAATGGCGACATGGTTTGGGGAATTGGCAAAATCCGCGATCAACTATCAGTAGCCTGCAGATGTTCAGAAGACTGAGCGCCGCGATTGCAATCTGCGCCGCCGCATTCTTTTCCTACGCATATTACACTCGGCATTTCAAATGGCGGGACTGTTTTAATGAACTGGGTCGTTGTTTTGACAGCGATACCGGCACTGTTTACATGGAACAAGCAGGTCTAATTTGGATGATGCTCGGGATTTTATCGCTCGGGATAGCTATATGGATGCTGCGCCCAAGAGGACGATGAAAATTCTAGCGACCGACCCTTTATAATGGCCTGATTTTCAACTTCGTAATCCGGTTGGCATGCCGTTCCAGAACCTCGAACCTAAAGCCGTGGAATGAAAATACCTGACCCACAGACGGGATCATTTGCGCCTCAAAGATCACCAGCCCTGCCACCGTAATCGCCTCTTCATCGGGCAGGTTCCAGTCCGTGGCGCGGTTCAGGTCGCGAATGGTCATGGCCCCTTCGACCACGAATTGCCCATCGTCGGATTGGTCGATCGTTGGCTCGTCGTCCTTGTCAAATTCGTCGGTAATTTCGCCGACGATCTCTTCCAGAATATCCTCGAGCGTGATCAACCCCTGCAAAGAGCCGTATTCGTCCACCACCAGCGCGAAATGCGCGTGACGGCGCAGAAACTGACGCATCTGGTCGTCCAGTGTGGTGGTTTCGGGCACAAAATACGGCTTTTTCGCCACCTGCACCACGTCAAACCCTTGCAGTTTGTCAAAGGATGCCTCGGGGCCACGCATCAATTCGTGCATGGCACGCAGCAGGTCTTTGGCGTGGATCACACCTATTATGTTTTCGGGATCATCGCGAAACAGCGGCAGGCGGGTGTGGGATGAATCCAGACATTGCGCCAGCACGGCTTGCGGATCATCACCAACATTGATCATCTCGATGCTGGATCTGTGTAGCATGATTTCCTCGACCGTGCGGTCCCCCAAATCAAGCGCGCCCAATATCCGGTCGCGGTCTTCTTTCTGGACAACCCCCTCGGAATGACCCAGCGAGATCGCGCCCGCGATTTCCTCGCGCACGGCCAGCATTTGACTGTCGGCATCAATCTGCACGCCAAACAGCCGCAGCATGATCCGCACGAACCAGCGGATCGCGGCGACGATGGGTGAAAACACGGTGACCACCAGCTTGATGATCGGCGAAACCCGCGCGGCGGCCACTTCGGGGTTGGTGATGGCATAGGTTTTGGGCAGCACTTCGGCGAACACCAGCACCAG
>NVTS01000058.1 GCA_002732995.1 Marinosulfonomonas sp.
GTGGACTACCAGGGTATCTAATCCTGTTTGCTCCCCACGCTTTCGCACCTCAGCGTCAGTATCGAGCCAGTGAGCCGCCTTCGCCACTGGTGTTCCTCCAAATATCTACGAATTTCACCTCTACACTTGGAATTCCACTCACCTCTCTCGAACTCTAGACTGTTAGTTTTGGAGGCAGTTCCAGGGTTAAGCCCTGGGATTTCACCCCCAACTTTCCAATCCGCCTACGTGCGCTTTACGCCCAGTAATTCCGAACAACGCTAGCCCCCTCCGTATTACCGCGGCTGCTGGCACGGAGTTAGCCGGGGCTTCTTTACCAAGTACTGTCATTATCATCCTTGGCGAAAGAGCTTTACGATCCTAAGACCTTCATCACTCACGCGGCATCGCTAGATCAGGCTTGCGCCCATTGTCTAAGATTCCCCACTGCTGCCTCCCGTAGGAGTCTGGGCCGTGTCTCAGTCCCAGTGTTGCTGATCATCCTCTCAAACCAGCTAAAGATCGTCGACTTGGTAGGCCGTTACCCCACCAACTATCTAATCTTACGCGGGCTAATCCATCACCGATAAATCTTTCCCCCGAAGGGCGTATAAGGTATTACTCTCAGTTTCCCGAGGCTATTCCTTAGTGATGGGTATATTCCCACGCGTTACTAACCCGTCCGCCGCTCCTCCCCGAAGGGAAGCGCTCGACTTGCATGTGTTAGGCGTGCCGCCAGCGTTCGTTCTGAGCCAGGATCAAACTCTCAAGTTGAAAAGCAATTGCTTGCTTGTCCTTGACGTTCGAACCTTTGCACATCGCATCTGACCGTTGCAGTCAGATGCAGTCTTCTGTTTGTTGTGCTTCAGGTTACCAAAAGATAACCGAAAGCCGTCCAAACAGTGAAGCTGACACTACATAATCGGACCGAAGTCCTAGTAGCGCGATATGCTTAAGTTTGTTCATCGAATGAACCAAACCGCCCACATATCTCTTCAGATACTATCAATTTCAAAGAGCGACAAAGACAAAATCAAACCGAAGCGCCTTTAGTAGTTCTGGCGCGCCTGCCTGTATGTCTTTGTTTTTATTCCGCTTTCTTGACCGTCTGGCCTGTCTGGCGCCCCGTTAGAGCGTTGCTGCTCGGCTGGTGAAGACGTATCTAGGCCTACCGGCTGAGAGTCGCAAGAGCTTTTTTCAAGAAAAACGATCTTTTTTCAAAAAACCTTATTTCCCCTTAAAAATATGGGGTTTTGGCAAGGTTAACAAACAATCACCTCCTGTTTGCGCAATAAGATTAGCTCCAGCATGAGCCATATTGCGCCTTTTAGCGGTTTATCCACAGACAGAACGGCCGAATAACCGAAATCCCCGCCGATTCACCCGACTCATCTGTCAGATTCGGGCGACTCGCCGCCGTTTCACCCGAATCCGCATCGCCAACAGCAGAACAACCCCGCCCATATATATCAGCGGCTCAACCTGCCATCCCTTGACCAGCCATACATAATGTAGCGCCCCCGCAATCGCCGCCAGATAGGTCAGCTTGTGCAACTTGCGCCACCCCACCACCCCGATCCGTTTAATCGAGGCATTGTTGGATGTCAGCGCCAGCGGCAGCATTGCCAAAAATCCGATCATGCCAATGGTGATGTAGGGGCGCTTCAATATATCCGTCCAGATCTCGCCCCAATAGAACTGGATATCCAGCGCCAGCCAGATCATCAAATGCAGCGCTATATAAAAGAACGTCAATAACCCGATGGCGCGGCGAAATTTGATCAGCTTGAGGCCGGTGATGCGGCACAACGGCGTCACCACCAACCCTGCTATCAAAAACTGCAATCCGATCTTGCCCGCCCGATGCTCCAGAACCTTGACCGGATCCACTCCCAGCCCGCCGTTCAGCAACAACACCAGCAGCCAGATAGCCGGCATGATGCCACCTATATACAGCACCCACGTCGGTATCCGCCGCAGCGCACCATTCAACAGATCAACAATTGCCATCGTCAGAATTGCTTGGTCAGGTCCATGCCGTCATACAGGCCCGCGACTTGCTCGCCATATCCGTTAAACGGCAGGGTTGGCTGGCGCTTGGCAAATATCCCGCCACCGATACGGCGCTCACTTGATTGCGACCAGCGCGGATGGCTCACTTCGGGGTTCACATTACTATAGAAGCCGTATTCATTCGGGCCTGCCTTGTTCCATGTGGTGGGCGGCATTTCCGCGACCAGCGATATGCGTACAATCGACTTGATCGATTTGTATCCGTATTTCCACGGCACCACCAACCGCAGCGGCGCACCGCTCTGGTTGGGCAACTCCTCACCATATAAACCTGTCGCCAGTATAGTGAGTGGATTCATCGCCTCGTCCAGACGCAGACCCTCGACATAAGGCCAGTCCAACAGGCGGGAATTCTGCGCTGGCATCTCTTCGGGTCGAAACAGCGTTTCAAGCGCCACATATTTCGCGCCCGACTGAACCCCGACGCGGTTCAGCAATGTGGCCAACTCGAACCCGACCCACGGGATCACCATCGACCAGGCTTCGACACAGCGGAACCGGTAAATGCGCTCCTCCATATCTACACCTTTAATAACATCGGCCAGATCATAGGTGCCGGGCGCATCAACCAACCCGTCGATTTTCACACTCCACGGGTCCGTTGTCAGCTGATGCGCGTGCTCGGCAGGATCACCCTTGCCGGTGCCAAATTCGTAGAAATTGTTATAGGTGCTGATTTCTTCCAACGTGTTTGGCACCTCGTCCGTCGAAAAACTGCTCGGCTTTGTCGCAATCTTGGCCATCAAAGGTCCAGCCATCGCCCCAAACGCCATAACGCCTGCGCCGGCCAGCAATTGCCGACGGTTCAGATAATCCATCTTCGGGGTCACAGAGGACCATTTCAAACCAGTCTTAAAACGATATGTCATTCTCGCATCTCCAGCTATTTCCATCAACATCACTTAAATCACGGCGAAACCAAAGCCAAAACAACTCACCTCACAACCTTGTTTAGTTTTTGAAACGTGGGGGAGCGTGATCATTGGTGCCGAATGCGCAATGGTCTCGGCCTTGTGGGGCAAGCAATCAGCATATTGCACCACGTGGGTAAATTTATCCCCCACCACCAGCACGTTTGGCAAGGCACGTTGTGAAGGACAGGTTCAAGCCCATATTAACTATTCCTAACGCTGACCCGAATGCCGTTTTCTTCAAAGAAAACGAGCCGGAAAATTGCAATTTTCCGTGTTGGAATTTTCGAAAATTCCATTGCCCAAAAATAACTGCCAGACCGCGCGAGGTTCAGGCCAGGCCAAAGCCCAGCTTCTCCCATCACGCCTGCCTCGGATAAATCTCGTTCATCGGAATTGACATCCCGTTCGGCTGCACCAGCCGAACATGCCTCCGCCGCATCTGGCGCGGCTCTGACACGCCCACCGAATGGGCGATGGTTTCGACCTCGTGGCTCAGACAATCCGCATATTGCGCCACCTTTATATACTTGTCCTCGACCACCAGCCCCTTTTGCAGGCTTTCATCGTGGGTGGCGATCCCCGTCGGGCAGGTGTTGCGATTACACTTTAGCGCCTGAATGCAGCCCAGACTAAACATGAACCCGCGCGCCGAGGTGACAAAATCCGCCCCCGCACACAGCGCCCATGCCACATCCCCGGGGTTGACCAACTTGCCACTGGCAATAATCCGGATGCGGTCCTTCAGACCAAACTCGTCACGCCAGTCAACCACCAGCGGCAACGCCTCGCGGATCGGCATCCCCACCAGATCAATCAACGGCATCGGTGCAGCACCAGTTCCGCCCTCGCCCCCGTCAATCGTAATGAAATCGGGTGCGGAATCTTCACCCCGCTCCATAATCATCGCAAACAGCTCCTTGAACGACTCTAACGACCCAACAACCGTTTTGAACCCAACCGGCTTGCCCGTGACCTCTCTTATATGCGCGACCATATCCAGCAGATCACCAAAACCATCAACCCCGTCATGGCGGTTGGGCGAAATGCTCGCCTCGCCTGCCGTAATCCCGCGAATGGCCGCGATTTCTTCCGACACTTTTTCAGCAGGCAATATCCCGCCCTTGCCCGGTTTCGCCCCCTGCGCCAGCTTGATTTCGAACATCTTGACCTCGGGGTGCGCCGCTGCCTCGCGCAGCTTGTCGYCGCTCAAATTGCCATCCAGATCGCGCACCCCGTATTTCGCGGTGCCAATCTGGAACACCACATCACAGCCCCCCGTCAAATGATAAGGCGACATGCCGCCTTCACCGGTGTTCATCCAGACACCCGCCTTGGCCGCGCCTCGACTAAGCGCCTCAACCGCAGGGGCAGATAATGCGCCAAAACTCATCCCCGAAATATTAACGATGGATTTCGCCACATATGGCTCACGGGCGGTCGGCCCAATCTGCATCGGGTCCGTCTTGGAAAATTGATCCTCCAGCGGCGGAAAAGCCGCGTTCACAAAAATCGGCGTGCCCACAACCGACAGATTGCGCGTCGAGCCAAACGCCACCATATTGCCATGCCCGTCCGCAGCCCGCCCAACCCATTCGCGTTGCGCCCGGTTAAACGGCATTTCCTCGCGGTCCATAGCAAAGAAATACTGCCGGAAGAATTCACCAAGGCTGCTGAACAATCCGCGAAATCGCCCCAGCACTGGATAGTTCCGCCGCACCGCATCGCCCTTTTGCGTGCGGTCAATCACGAACAGGACGATGGTCGTCAGCACCAGCACCCCGATGATAAACACAAACAGCAACGCCAGACTTTGCATCGCCAAACCGGCCCAATTCATAAATCGCATACCTAATTCCTATCCATGCCTTTTGACATCCGCGAATGTCCGGCTAAAGTTGGCCCAACCTGCGCCCACATACCGCAACACGCAAGTCAACTTTTTGCGGGCCATATTGAACACAAAGGACCACCGATGCTCAAACACCTGATTGCCACCCTTACCGCCGCCAGCATCGCCATGCCCCTATGGGCGGGCGATGCAATCACCTACCCGTCAGAGGACGATTTTGACGACACCATGTTTTCTGTCGAAAGCGCAATTCTGGACGCGGGCCTTGTGATCGATTTTATCAGCCACACCGGCGACATGCTGGAACGCACCCGCGAGGTTGTCGGCTCTGACATCATATTGTTTGAACACGCCGACATCTTCAACTTTTGCTCGGCCAGCCTATCACGCAAAGTGATGGAGGCCGACATCATGAATGTGGTCCACTGCCCCTACCGGATTTTCGTGATGCAAAAGGGTGGCTCGGACGAGGTGATGGTCGGGTTCACATCGATGCCCGATGGTGCGATGAAAGAGGTCGAGGCGTTCCTTGACGCCATCGTCAAAGACGCGCTGGGGTTATAAGAGATTTAATGCCTGCGGCGCGGAGTTCGAGCCGTCTGGGAAACGCTCCGGGGGAGCGTTTCAGGCGAGAACGGGCGATAGCCCATGGAACAATGATATGAAGAACCCACCGCCTCTGGTCATCGACTTCATCACCGGCGCCGTTGCGCATCGTCGTCAATTCGGCGGTGGTCGTGGTCAGGCCCTACCCCGTGCAATTGGYATGAAAGGCGGCAAAACCCSKWCSGWWRYYGATKYSACYRCRKGGNTTGGNNGGCGCGRYGCSKTKKKSCKKRYSYCSYYGSRKGSKYWKSYMACCMYSAWYRRAYKYTCCGCCCAAATGCATGCCCTGCTCGCCGACGCCCTAACCCGCGCCGCCGACAGCGACGTGTCCGAGATAATCGCGCGCATGACCCTGCTACATGGTGACGCCAAAGACCTGCTGGCTGACCTCACCCCCGAAGTGGTGCTGGTTGACCCGATGCACCCGCCGCGCGGCAAGTCGGCGTTGGTCAAAAAGGAAATGCGCCAAATCCGCGAGATCGTCGGGGTGGATTCCGACGCTCCCGCCCTGATGCAAGTCGCGCTGGCAGCGGCGAGCAACCGCGTGGTGCTGAAATGGCCGCAAAAGGCGGATTTGATGGCGGGGTTGCCCAAGCCCTCGCACCAGATCACGGGGAAATCGACGCGGTATGATGTGTTTATGGTGGGGTGAGAAAAACAACAGCCAACAAACCACACAATCTACATGCACTAGAATAGCTTAGCGCCCTGCGGTTTGATAACGTTTACTTATCACCAGCCATATCATCAAGATTGTTGGAAACTTTTCGATCTGGGTTTGTCCTCAGATGAGTTTTTGCATTCTGACGCCGAACAGAATGTGCATTAGACAATTCGCCGCGATCAGCCATTTCTATAGCTTTCTCAACAGAAGTGAATTTTGTATTTCCCTCAAGTTTAACCTGAGTGATATCACCCTCAGCGTCTGCGCGGGCGTCAATTACTTTTCTAGGTGCCATGTTTCTTCTCCTTTTGGCGAATCGTAAAGAATCTCATATATTTTGTTTACCCTTTGTTCTTAACGCAAATTGCAGCACCTAACAAATCATAAACATGCACCAACGCGCCCAAAAAACAAAAACGCCCCACGTTTCCGCAGGGCGCTCTCTCACTTATCAATGCACCGTTTCGGACCCGATCACCAGCCCATCCGGACCAGCCCCCACCGTCACGGTCGCGCCGTCCATCACCTCGCCGGCCAGCAGCTTCTCGGCCAGTGGATCCTGCAAATACCGCTGGATCACCCGCTTCAAGGGCCGCGCGCCGTAAACAGGGTCATACCCCTTGTCGCCCAGCCATTTCTTCGCCGCCGCGTCCACGTCCAGAGTGATTTTGCGCAAGCGCAGACGCGCCTCAAGCAGCCCAAGCTGGATATCGACGATCCCGGTCATATCATCGCGGGCCAGACGGTCAAAGATCACGATCTCGTCCAGACGGTTCAGGAATTCGGGGCGGAAATGGTCACGCACCGCCCCCATCACCTGTTCCTTGGCCTCACCCACATCCGCATCCTCGGCAAGCTGCGACAGCGCCTGTGATCCAAGGTTCGACGTCAGGACAATCAGCGTCTGTTTGAAATCGACCGTGCGGCCCTGACCATCGGTCAGCACCCCGTCGTCCAGCACTTGCAACAGCACGTTAAACACATCCGGATGCGCCTTCTCAACCTCGTCAAACAGGATCACCTGATAGGGCCTGCGCCGCACCGCCTCAGTGAGCACACCACCCTCGTCATAGCCGACATAGCCCGGAGGCGCGCCGATCAGACGGGCGACCGAATGTTTCTCCATGAACTCGGACATATCAACCCGCACCATCGCATGTTCGTCATCAAACAGGTATTCCGCCACCGCCTTGGTCAGCTCGGTTTTGCCGACGCCGGTTGGCCCCAGAAACAGGAACGATCCCAGCGGACGATCAGGGTCATTCAACCCCGCCCGCGCCCGGCGCACCGCATTGGCCACAGACGTCACCGCCTCGCGCTGGCCAATCACCCGCTTGCCGATCTCGTCTTCCATCCGCAGCAGTTTATCGCGCTCGCCCTCTAACATCTTGGAGGTCGGAATGCCGGTCCAGCGCTCGACCACCTGCGCGATCTGCTCGGGCCGCACGGCTTCTCCAACCATCATGCCCTCGTCTTTGGTCTCGGCCTCTCCCAGCCTTTTCTCAAGCTCGGGGATAATCGAATAAGACAGCTCGCCAGCACGCGCCAAATTGCCTTCACGCTTGGCAATCTCCAACTCGGCCCGCGCCGTTTCCAGCGCTTCCTTGATGTCGCGCGCACCGGCCAGTTTGTCCCGCTCGGCCTGCCACTGCGCCGTCATTTCGTTCGAGCGCTCCATCAGACCGGACAGCTCTTTCTCAAGCGTTTCCAGACGATCCTTGCTCGCCGTGTCATCTTCTTTTTTCAAGGCTTCCGCCTCGATCTGCTTTTGCATGATCTCGCGGTCCAGCGCGTCCAGTTCTTCAGGCTTGCTGTCCACTTCCATCCGCAACCGCGACGCGGCCTCATCCATCAAATCAATCGCCTTGTCGGGCAAAAACCGGTCCGTGATATAGCGATGCGACAGGGTCGCCGCCGCCACCAAAGCAGTGTCCGAAATCCGCACCCCGTGGTGCAGCTCGTATTTTTCCTTGATACCCCGCAAGATCGAAATGGTGTCCTCGACCGTGGGTTCTTCAATCAACACCGGCTGGAAACGCCGCGCCAATGCTGCGTCTTTTTCAACGTGTTTGCGGTATTCATCCAGCGTGGTCGCGCCAACGCAGTGCAATTCACCCCGCGCCAAGGCAGGTTTCAACAGGTTCGACGCATCCATCGCGCCATCGCCCGCGCCCGCCCCGACCAGCGTGTGCATTTCGTCGATAAACAGGATGATCTCGCCCGCTGCCTCGGTGACCTCGTTCAGAACCGCCTTTAGCCGTTCCTCGAATTCACCGCGATATTTCGCACCGGCAATCAGCGCCCCCATATCCAGCGACATCAGCTTTTTGTTCAACAGGCTTTCGGGCACGTCGCCGTTGACAATGCGCAAGGCAAGCCCCTCGGCAATCGCGGTTTTACCGACGCCCGGCTCACCAATCAAAACAGGGTTATTCTTGGTGCGGCGGCTCAAAACCTGCATCGTGCGCCGGATCTCCTCGTCGCGCCCGATAATCGGGTCAATCTTGCCCGCAGCCGCCGCCTCGGTCAGGTCATGCGCGTATTTCTTTAACGCATCATAGCCCTCTTCGGCGCTGGCCGTATCAGCGGTGCGCCCCTTGCGAATGTCGTTGATCGCCTCGTTCRGCTTCTGGGCCGAAACAGCCCCCGCCTCCAACGCCTCTTTGGCTTTGGATTTCACCATCACCAGCGCCATCAGGATGCGTTCAACCGGAACGAAACTGTCGCCCGCTTTCTTGGCCACCATCTCGGCCTCGGCCAGAACCTTGCCGGTTTTCTGGTCCATATAGGTCTGGCCCGCGTCGCCCGATACCTTGGGYATCTTGCCCATCGCAATATCGACAGCCTCGACCACCCGCACAGGCTCGCCACCGGCACGTTTAATCAGGTTTGTCGCCAACCCCTGATCATCATCCATCAATGCTTTTAGTAAATGTTCGGGCATCAGCCGCTGGTGGTTTTCACGCATCGCAATCGTCTGGGCCGCTTGTATAAAACCGCGCGACCGTTCGGTGAACTTTTCCATATCCATCCGTATTCTCCTTTTCAAAAGCGCCCGCGATATTTAACCGCCCTAAATTGGCACAGTCAACTTCGGGCCTCATATCTAATGTGGCGACTGGGGGACATAGGTTCAAGACGCACATTGCCATAAAAATGCCATACATTCCTTACCCCAAAAGGCAGGTTTAATAATGCACGCAAAGTTCTTATTTTCAGATTACAAGCAGTAACGATTGGGCCGCATAATGAATATTGTAGATACCCGTGTGCATAACATCCGAACGGACCCTGATAGCAACAAAATTCTGGGCAATGTCACCTTCTATATTTGCGGTGGTATGGGCGATGGCTGCGACATCATGAACTTTGAATGCCGCTGCAATATCCCGGTTGGCGATTCCTCGGGTCAACGGCTGCTGCAAATCAAACAAAGCTTGAAAGCTGATGCGCTACACCAAGCCAAACGCATGCCTGAATTCCGCTCGGGCGAGGATAGATTGGCGCTCCTGCCCCCGCAGGAACAATACACCGCCTGATCTGAATATTTGCCGGTCAATAATATCAGGACTTTAGGGGTGAACTTCTATAGGTTTGAATATACCATTCCTAAACAGCTGGGCCAGACAATATAACGCCCCCCAAATGTGATTTAGACGTTCTTTTGCACATATCCGTTGGAGGATAGGCAATGACAAAACTAAACGATATTCGCGCCCGCAGCACATGGGCACACCTGTTTGAGGGGCAGCCACAGCATTTGGCCATCGCCCTGCTGATGACCCTTGGAACGATCACCCTGCTGCGCACAAATTCTGACGCACCTCGCCTTTTGGGCCTGACATCGGCGGGCTGGGGCATGGTCTCGATTGCGCTGGCGCTAATGCACCAAATCATCGTCGCCATCGTGTTTCGCCTGCAACTACACCGCAACATGATGACGCGACTGTTTGGCGACCGCGACATGAAAATCTGGGCCATGATATTCATGCCGCTTCTGGTCCTTCGCCCGATCACCCTGATCATGACAGGCTGGGCCGATACCACGCCGATCACCGGCTTGCGATATGCTGAAATCTCTCTTGGCCTCACCCTGTTGGCGGCTGCAATCTGGGCAATGCATTCGGTTCTCAAATATTTCACCATCCCGCGCGCCCTTGGCGGCGACCATTTCCGCGACCACTACGCCGAAATGCCGTTGGTCACCAAAGGCGCATTCCACTACACCTCGAACGCCATGTACGGGGTCGCGTTTGCCGGCCTGTGGGGGATCGCCCTGCTGTTTGGCTCGTGGAACGCACTGATCATCGCACTGTTCCAGCACGCCTATATCTGGGTGCATATGTATTGCACCGAGGCGCCCGATATGGCGCGGATTTATCCCCCGAAACCGGACATTGCCCCGGACATTGCCAAACCTGGACCAGACGCTTAGACAAGCGTAAAACCGGAGCGCCCCATGCCAGACGACCGCCTCATCGTAGCCCTTGATGTGCCTGATGCTTTAACGGGCCTGAAACTGGCCGAGGAAATCGGCGATGACGTGTCGTTTTACAAAATCGGTCTGGGGATGCTGACCGGCGGCGGTCTGGCCTTGGCGCGTGAACTAAAAGACGAGCACGGCAAACGCATATTCCTTGATATGAARCTGTTCGACATCAGCGCCACGGTTGAAGCCGCTGTGCGCGGGCTGGCGCAGTTTGATCTGGATTTCCTGACGGTGCATGGCGACCCGCATGTGGTGCGCGCCGCCTGCGAGGGCGTCGGGGGCAAAGACATGAAAATCCTCGCCGTCACCATCCTGACTTCGCTGGACCGTGGCGATCTGGATCAATGCTGCATTAAATCCGGCAACATCACAGACCTCGTTCTGGAACGCACCGCCAATGCGCTTGCCGCCGGTGCCGACGGCGTCATCGCCTCACCCCAAGAAGCCGTCCTGATCCGCGCCCTGCCCGAATCCGACGGGAAACTGATCGTCACCCCCGGCGTGCGCCCTGCGGGGGCTGATTTAGGGGATCAAAAACGTGTTGCCACTCCGGCCACCGCCATTCGGGACGGGGCCGACCACATCGTGGTTGGCAGGCCCGTTTGGCAAGCAAAAGACCCGCGCGGGGCAGCGCAGGCCATATTGGCCGAACTTTCTYCACCTCAAGCACGGCGCCCTGACCGAGCTTAACCGGATGTGGGGCCGACTGACCACGCGGATCAGTCGTTGATATCTTCTTCCTTGCTAAAGGTTTTCACCTCTCCCCGCCGCAGCCCGAACACCCGCCGCATAACCAGCCACGSMYYMAWMRRYASSGCSRYKAAMMRSRCCASCKWWTMSRSMAKMGRSGYWRSMWMAWAMRCCGSMRYYSMGCCGAAATACAACAAACCGCCAGTTACAAACGCACCAATGGCAAAGCCCAGAAAAATATGTACCGGAGTCACAATCTCGAGAATGGCCAGCATCAACGCGCCAGCCATCCAGACCCACCATGCGCTCCACATTATGGCTTTCCTTTCAGCATTTTGAACGCATCTCCAAAGGCATCAACAATGTTGCTCGGCAGCATAATCGTCTGCTTGCCCGCCCCTTTGCCAATCTCGGCCATCGCCTCGACCTGCTTTAGCGCCACCTGATACTGCGCCGCCTCAATGCCGTGCACCTTGATCGCCTTGGCCACCACTTCGGTTGCATAGGCCTCGGCATCCGCCGTGACTCGGCGCGCTTTGGCTTCCTGCTCGGCGGCATATAATTCGGCGTCGGCATTCAACTCGACCGACCGCTTGGTGCCTTCGGCCTCGGTCACCTGCGCCCGACGGGCACGTTCGGCGTTCAACTGCTGCAACATCGCTTCGCGGGTGGCCTGATCCAGATTAACATCCAGAATCTCGGCACGGGTCACTTCAATGCCCCAGTCATCCACTGCTTTGGCAATTTGGTCCTGAATTTTGGCAATCAATTGTTGGCGGTTTGATTGCACTTCGTCCAGTTCCATTTCCCCAATGCCGGAACGCACAATCCCCGCTACAGTGGTCGAGATCGCTGCATCCACATCGCGGATCCGGTAAACAGTTTTTTCCGGCTCAAGTATCCGGTAAAACACACTGGTTTCCACTGTAACCAGAACGTTATCAGCTGTAATTGCGTCTTGACTGGCAGAGGGCAGTTGGCGCTCCAGCACCGAAACCTTGTGGCGCACCTGATCCAGAAACGGCACGATCACATTAATGCCAGGCCCAAGAACCGAGCGCAGCTTGCCAAACCGTTCAACCACATATTTTTCCGATTGCGGCACAATGCGGATGGCTTTTAAAATTGCGATGACAATCAGCGCAGCCAAGATCAGCAGCACAATATTGCCACCCACTAGTTCAGCAATCATTTGTTCAATATTCATTGGTTCGCCCTTTTCTATTCATTACCACAACCCTTTTTCATCTTGCCCCAATATGGGCACGAACTGGGCAAATGAAAAGGCATTCTGTCTTTGTTGTATTATCCACTGACAACGCCTCACTTTCCTTGCCCCAAATACCCCAGAAACCCGCGCAACCCGTCCTGTAAATGCGGGATTGCCCTGGGATGGGATAGATATGTCTCGATCGGCATCATCTCCCATCCCTGCCCCTCCAGAACCCCGTCCCGATGGGCGCCATAAATCAGATTACCCTGCGACAGGCGCAGCCCGAATTCTTCCCACAATTCGCGCAGCACGCATGCCTTTGGTGTCTCGTCTCCCTCGCGCCCGCCACCCGGGAAATCCCACATGTCACGGAACGGGATGTCGGGTTTATCATCCCGCAACAATGTCAGCACATGGCCACCGCTTATCAACGCCAGTTTTGCCCCGTGAAAATCCATGCCGATATTACCCATACCAAACCCATACGTTTTCCATATACTATCCATACGCCTATTTTCCAAACCGGAACCCGTCCATGCCCGCCCTCTGCCGTGATTGCCTGACCCGGTTYRAMACYGGYCCSCGYTGCCCSRAMTGYCGCAGCCCGCGGGTKAWRKMGCAYSCSGAACTRTTCRMYCTGACCATTGCCCATATGGATTGCGATGCCTTCTATGCCTCGGTTGAGAAACGCGATAATCCCGAAATCCGCGACAAGCCGGTGATCATCGGATCACGCCATCCGCGCTCCGTGGTGTCCACCGCCTGCTACATCGCCCGAATCAAGGGTGTTCGCTCGGCCATGCCGATGTTTCAGGCGCTGAAACTCTGCCCCGATGCGGTGGTGGTGCCGGGCCGGATGAGCGTTTATACCCAAGCTTCGCGTGATATTCGCAAGCTGATGGACGAGTTGACGCCAAGCATCGAACCTCTGTCGCTGGACGAAGCATTTCTGGATATGTCCGGCACCGAAAAACTGCACCACGCCCCGCCTGCGGAGATGCTGGCGCGGCTGGTAAACCGCATGGAAGACGAGCTGGGCCTGTCCGGTTCAATCGGGTTGTCACACAATAAATTCCTTGCCAAAGTCGCCTCCGATCTGGACAAACCGCGCGGGTTTTCAGTGATCGGCAAAGCCGAGACTGACGCGTTCCTGCGCGATAAACCGGTGCGGATGATCTGGGGTGTTGGCAAGGCAATGCAGGTGTCACTGGACGCTGCTGGCATCCGCACCTTTTCTGATCTACTGCGCTGGGATCGCAAGGACTTGGGCGCAAGGTTCGGCTCGATGGGGGATCGGCTTTGGCATCTTGCCCGTGGCCAGGATGTGCGCCGTGTGTCCGGCAATGCACCGCTCAAAAGCATCTCGAAGGAAACAACATTTTCAACCGATACATCCGATCCGGCGGTTCTGGATGGTCACATATTCCGCCTGTCCGAACAGGTGTCGGAACGGGCCAAATCCAAGGGCCAAGCGGGGCGCGTCGTGACCCTGAAACTAAAGCGCGCCAACCACACCCAGCTTAGCCGACGCGTCAGCCTGTATGACCCGACCCAGATGGCGGATCGTATCTACCGCACCGCGCGGGATTTGCTGGCAAATGTCGGGAATGAGGGGCCGTACCGGCTGATCGGTGTCGGTATCAGCGAGCTGTCCGATGCCGACACTGCAGATCTGTCTGTCGACCTGTTGGACCAAGATGCCGCCAAACGCGCCGCTGCGGAACGGGCCACCGATAAAATCCGTAAGAAATTTGGCCGTGACGCGATCAAAAAGGGCCGCGCACTGCGATAAAATACCTTGGATTTTTCATATCCTACCTTTCTTTCACCCCCTGTTAATTTTGCTTCGCCAAACTCTTTTTGGAAACAATCTTGTGAACATAATGGATTTTAGAATGTCGAATGAAACCCTGATAAACCAGATCAATAACGCAATCGGTGCCCACGGCAGTTGGAAAATCAAACTGCGCACGGCCGTTAACAAAGGCAAAAGCGATCACAGTGTCGAAGATGTGCGCTGTGATGACAAATGCGTCTTTGGCAAATGGTTGCATGGCGCCGACATTGACGGCCCAACCCGCGCCGGCACCCCCTATAACGTGATCAAAAGACTGCATGCCGAATTTCATCTCTGCGCGGCGGATGTCCTGAAAATGGCCACGACAGGCAATACCCCTGGGGCCAGGGCGCTTCTGGATGGCGACTTTGCTGCAAGGTCTGAAAAACTGGTGCGGGGTTTGCGCAAATGGAAGGGCGAGGCAGCCGCCAGTTAACCTGCCGCAACCATTATTCCGCAGCCAGTGGCAGTTTTGTAGCGCTCATCTGGGTTATTTCTTTTGCAATTGTGTTGATCAGTCTCTGAAAGCTCTGAAAATTCCCGTTTGGCCGGATCATCTGCTCGTTCATATAAAGTGATCGATCAATTTCAATCTGGATAGCATGCTGATTTCTTGACGGGCGACCATAATGCTGAGCGATATATGCGCCGGCAAATGGCGTATTTCGCACGACTTTCAACCCCGCACCAACAAACGCTGCCTCGATCCGGTCCACAATATCACTGTTGGCAGCCGCCCCGAACCTGTCACCCAACACAACCTCGGCCTTTGGGATGCCTACCCTCGTGATGCTATTGATCGCCTCATGCGGCATTGAATGGCAGTCGATCAAAATCGCCTCGCCAAACATCTGGTGGCTTTGTTCAATCAACTGTTCAAGCGCCGTATGATAGGGACGCCAATGGGTCGCCAACCGTGTCTCGACATCTATCCTTGAAATCTTGCCGCGATATATCAGGCGGCCATTCGACACCACCCGCGGAATCACCCCCAGCCCAGACGTCACACGCGGATTATGCGCCGTTTTGCGCACCCCATCAATTAACGCCGGGTCCAACTCGTCTGCATTGCGGTTCAGATCAACAAAAGCGCGGGGTGTTTTGGCAACCAGCAATGGTGCCCCGAATGAGGGCACATCGGCATACAAAAGGTCAACAAACGCATCCTCGCTTGACCGTATCGCCATTTCATCCAGCACCGATTTGCGCAAAAACGCCCACGAATAGCTGCGCCCGCTATGGGGCGAGGCAAAAATCACACTTGTGGTGCGATCATCGGGCATCTTTAGCTGATATGGTCGCTTGAGCATTCCCTCTCCTAACGCAACATCTATAACCTATTTATCACAAGTATCAAAAGCCCTTGATCACTGCCCCGACTCCTTTTATAGACCAGCAGACCGACGTGGTTCTGCCGCGCACCTTGTCTTTTGGGGCGTCAGGATTAATTAGGCCATATGGGCGCTTAGCTCAGCGGTAGAGCACTTCGTTGACATCGAAGGGGTCACTGGTTCGATCCCAGTAGTGCCCACCATATGCCCCATACTTCGGGGACGAATTTGAAACAAAGGCGCCGCTGCGCCGCGATACGAGGAGAAGGTTATGAAAGTTCGCAATTCCCTGCGCTCACTCAAAGGCCGCCATCGCGATTGCCGCATTGTGCGTCGCAAAGGCCGTGTTTACGTGATCAACAAAACGAACCCACGGTTCAAAGCCCGTCAGGGTTAAGAACTACAACACATTCAATCAAGAAGCCGCTGGATTTTCAGCGGTTTCTTGCGTTTTAGGACAGGCACTATCTAGCGCTCAACCAATGCTAGCCGTGCACCTAATGCAGTGAACCACTACCGGCTGAGGCCGGTAGCATCCCGTTTGGAATGTAATTCCAGGTACTGCATGATGATCTCGTCGGTCACATTCCCCGATGTTGT
>NVTS01000059.1 GCA_002732995.1 Marinosulfonomonas sp.
TGTGAGTGGAGATTTAACAACAGTGACCCATCATCTCAGTTATTGCAGCTAAGACAATGGGTTAGGAAGTATCTGAACTAGTTATCTAGGACAGCCCCCGATATATTTCCGGCCGCCGAACGAGGCAACGCTGATCTACACCACTGCGAAACGGCAGATCGAGATTTGTGCGGRMWSMTSGGYSRKGSSAMSGMWGGYRRKSSGRKYKYYTGSYGMSRKKGCRCKGAWSSMTKMKKYKKSSCAMWMAYSKYTRAYYTGGAAGCGATATGATCTGGGGCGTTTCCGCAGGTCCTTGATTTTACCAGTGCCGCGTATTGACGGATTTGAAATCCACCAAGCTAAAGTTCTTGAAGTCGAGGTTCGCCTTGGGCACTGGAGTCGAAAACTATCGCTCAAGGTAGCCATTGATGATGATATTGATGCGATCGCCAGAAAGTATTTGGGGCCGAGCAACGTAATCAAGCGGGCCGGAATGTTTTCGCGCATTCATATCGCGGTCAAATATAACAAAGAGGGTGATGGAAAAATACGCACCCTCAACATCACCATATCTGGAAGCAAAAGTTGCAATCTGCAGAGCAACAAGGACCCCGATGAGCGCAACCTCGGGTCTTCCCTGCTGAGTGAATGGGGCATCCTGAATACCTTCCGGCAAATCGAAAATGGCGACCTGCGAGCCATGTTCCCGCAACTTGTTCAGCTTTTTGACCGGGAAGATGATGAAATTACCGGCGGCGAACTTCGCGGGCTTAGTCTTGATCCGGACCGGCTGATCGAGGGCGGGTTGCTTGAACGGCGCGATCGCCAAGATATCGTGCTGATCGACGAGGATGATATTGATGGTGAGGTTGCAATTGATCCGTCATCCACACCCGGCATGGTCAAGGCAACGGGCCTATTCGGAGAAGATGCCGGCGAATACCCTCTGGCCGATATGGAACGTTTCCAGTTGAATCGGCAATGGCTTCAGGAAACTGTCCTGCGGCTGGTTGGCTCGCTGCTCACGAAAAAGAGCCCCCAGATTATCGATGAGGACCTGATTCTGTTGGGGAACATGGGTGCTGATGGTGCCAGCACTCCGGTTTATTTTGCGCGGCGGCTTGGCGATTCTGTGGTCATCAACAAGCTGGATCAGCTCCTGAGGGCCCGCAACACCTCCGGTATCGGCATTGTTTTGTCATCCAGTCCCGCAACTCTCACCTGCCTCGGGCCAAATGTCGTTGTCCCGATCCTTTTACATCTTGAGAAAGTGGGTGAGGAACGGAAGCTGTCACGCGATGCCGTCATTCAAACCTTTAGTACCGGGCGCAATCTTGCAATGGGGGGCAGTACAGTTGCCATTCTCAAGTCAGAATCCCAATCCGCATCACTCTGCATTCCGGGCAAAGCACCGCTGGCCATACTTGGCGCAAACCAGATCAGGATTTTCGAACGCTTGGTGGCGGCACATCTGTCCGGCAGTCCGGATGTGAAAACTGCTGTGCTCATCGAAGATACGGGTGTTCAAAGCCCGCAGCAGGCATTCAAACCGCCGCAGTGGCGCAGCATTTTGGATGTATATATCGGAAAAGGCCCGACGCGAGGATATTGGCGTCTCGTAGTATAAAAAAGCATTCAATCCCACGCCCCGTCTAATGACGGTCTAACAAATTACGGGGGACGGTCTAAAAAACCGATGGCTATTGGAAAGGCTCACTCAACAGAGGAGCATTTTCATGCCGACTCCCGATCATCAGCGCGATTTGTTGCGCTCGACCCGAAAAACCACTCATCATTCAACTGACTGGCGCTGCACGCGCTGCGACAAGCTGCTCGGCGCAAACCGTGACGGCCGCATGCACCTGCGTTTTGCGCGCGGGCACGAGTATCTCGTCAGTTTTCCAGTCACGGCCACCTGTCGTGGCTGTGGAACGCTGAACCAGGCGAGCGCACCCGCGCAACGCTAACCTAAAACCCCTGAAACTGAAGAGGCGCGCGACGCCCTGACCCGGCCACGAGGAGGCGCTTGACGCCCGGCCGCAAGGCAGGCGTCCGATGTCCTTTACGTGGCACGAAATCTTTGAAAACCTCATGCATTCATCTTCCACCCTCGGCTTTCAGCGCGACTTCGATGCGATCCGGCGAAGCCACAGAAATCTGGCTGGTTACCATGAACCCGGAGCGGTTCTTGATGCGCTTCATCGCGAGTCCCATGATCATGACGCGAAAAACCGCATTCTCGTTTCGCTGGTTACGGCATCTCAACTGGAAAACGCGGGGTGCGATTGCGCCCTGACATTGATGTTGCTGGCGCTCTGGCCCGGGCTTGATGCCATTATGCGGCGCTCAAAAAGACGGCGTTTGGGGCATGCGGACGAGTTGCCATCTGAAATTCTCACCCGCGCAACTGAAGCCATCCGCTGTCTTGACCTCAGCCGGGTCAACAGGATCGCCGCGACCATCCTGCGCAATATCGAACGAGATATCATGCGGGCGCACCAGCGGGAGGTTAGCCGCCAGGGACAGCATGCCGATATCGATCCGGACGAGGTTTCAATCGGTGTTTTTGTGCGGGAGCCCACTACCAGCCCGGAACGTCTGGAGGCTGAGGTCGCGAGCATTATCGGCGTGGACGCAAGGCTCGTTCTTAGGGTGGCCGTCGACGGGTTTTCCCAGACCGAGGTTGCGATCGAATTGGGGCTGTCTGAAGCGGCCACCCGCAAACGCTACCAGCGCGCAACCAGGCGGTTGCGGGACGCGATGCAGAAAAATGCATGACCGATGTCCCGATCCACCACCCGGAGTGGCTTTTCAATATTAGACGCCACCGCTGAACCCCAAGCCAAAGGAAAGCCATCAATAATGACCAACCCCGCTAATACCCCGTCAGAAGACCTGAAACGGATCCCGGGCCTGTTCCGTCGCTGGGAACTACCCGGGATCTTCGAGGTAAACCGTGATTACCACGTTGAGGATGCGGGCATGCATGTCGACGGCACGCCATTGGTCGCCCTTTATACGCGTGAAAACGGGGAAGAAGCTGGCGGCAGTATTGAGGACGGCGACTATGCGCCGTCAGACCCGAAAGCCATTATTCCCGAAAACCTTTTGCCTCGGGGCGTGGTTGCAGCATTACCGCTCTCACTGGATTTCCAGACGATTGGCTTGGAGCGGCCGGCATCCTTGCCGCTATTCTCACCTAGCGGTGCGACAGTCGGGGATTTACGCAAAGCCATTGTGGAAATCCAGCAGACGCTCAAAGCCGACGGTCGAAAGATTCAGGCATTGTCGCAGCTTTATCAGGAGCTGCTGGCGCACGGGGCCTCAGCTGACGCCGGTGTTTTTGAAATGCTCGGGATCATCGCTATCCCGGAAAACGAGACACCTCCCTGTTTTGGTTCCGAGCGCCGCCCCGCACAAAGCACCCCCACTTCACATCCCCATAAAAAAGCTGCGGGGACGGTTCGCAATCAGTCCGCGGAGTGGCCAATGAAGGAAAGTAATTCATGAAACACACCCCGACACCCGCCATTCAAGCAGACCCATCCGTCACCGAAATCGAGTTTTGCGCCTGGGTGGCGCAGGCCTTGCCGGGTGATCGGCTGGAATACCATCGCGGCTTTCTGGTGCTTGATACGTTCCCTGTGTTTTCCAGCCTTGAGGCCGAGGCCCGCGAGGCGTTGCGCAAACTGGCGGACCGCACTTTTCACGTGGCCGAACAGGGCCTTGTGCATCTGGTGCAGGAGCGCGTGGGGCCGGATTGCTTTGCCTATATCGCCGTTGCCCGCCCCAAACCCAAATCCGCGCCGGTCTCGCTGTCCGCCCTTCTACTCGAAGAGGAAGCCGCCTGATGCCCACTTTCCAATCCCTTTTCACCCATGATGGAGATCCCTACATGCCCTTTCCCGAAAACGCCCCACGCGTTGATGATTTGACATCGATGCCGCCACAGGACATCGCCGCCCTGCCGGTTGAAATGCTGGCCATCCTCCAGCGCGAAATCGACGAGACTTTGAAGCGGGTCAAAGCCGCCAAGGCCCGCCTCGATGGCGCGCTGACCATCCGGTACGCTACCCGCGCTGAAGAATTCCGCCACGCCAGCGGCAAAGACACAGGCACCGTTCGTTTTGATGACGGGGATTTCACCGTTGTGGCAGACCTTCCCAAGCGGGTCGGCTGGGATCAGAACAGGTTGGCCGAAATGGTCGAGCGCATCCGCGCGGCAGGCGACAATCCAGCCGAGTATGTCGACACTTCCTTCAAGGTTCCCGAGCGTAAATACAGCGCATGGCCCGAAGGCATCCGCAAGGGATTCGAGTCCGCCCGCACCGTGCGCCCTGGCAGCCTCAAAATCGAGCTTGTCAGTCAGGAGGCGGATCAATGAGCCTCCCCATCATCGGCGCCGACGAGCGTTTGGCGGAAGCCCGCGGCATCAAAGGCTGTATCTTCGGGAAATCCGGAATCGGCAAAACCAGCCTGCTCTGGACGCTGGACCCCGCCGCCACCCTGTTCATGGATCTCGAGGCGGGCGATCTTGCCGTCAAAGGCTGGCAGGGCGACACGATCCGGCCGCGCACCTGGGCCGAGTGTCGGGATTTCGCGGTGTTCATCGGCGGGCCCAATCCGGCTTTGCGCGATGATCAGCCTTACGGTCCGGCGCATTATGCGGCCGTCTGCGAGCAGTTTGGAGATCCCGCCGCGCTGGAGCGTTACCAGACCATCTTCATCGACTCGATCACCGTGGCCGGTCGGCTGTGTTTCGGCTGGTGCAAGGGCCAGCCCGAGGCGATGTCGGAAAAAACCGGCAAGCCGGATGTGCGCGGGGCCTACGGGCTACACGGCCGCGAGATGATCGGCTGGCTGACGCATTTGCAACATACGCGGGCCAAGAACGTCTGGTTCGTCGGCATCCTCGACGAGAAACTCGACGACTTCAATCGCAAGGTATTTTCGGCCCAGATCGACGGGTCCAAGACTGGTCTCGAGCTGCCGGGCATCGTGGACGAGGTCATCACCATGGCCGAACTCTCGGGCGATGACAGCGTGCCATATCGCGCCTTTGTTTGCCAGACGATCAACCCCTGGGGCCTTCCCGCAAAGGATCGCTCGGGCCGCCTCGCGCAGGTCGAAGAGCCGCATCTGGGCCGCCTGATGGAAAAGATCAGAACCCCCGGCACGCCTGCTGCCGATCGGTTGACCTACTCCAAATCCCCTGAACCGGCCGCTTTGGCCGATCAAAAAGCATCCCCTAACTGAACCAAAAGGAGGGTCCCACCATGGGTTCCTGGAATGATTTCAACGACGCAAAAAGCAACATCAACCTGATCCCGAAAGGCACGCTGGCCAAGGTGCGCCTGACCATCCGCCCCGGTGGCTTCGATGACCCGAGCCAAGGCTGGACTGGCGGCTACGCCACGCGCGGCTCCACCGGTGCCGTCTATCTGAACGGTGAATTCACCGTGCTGGAAGGCCAATACGCACGGCGCAAGATATTCACCCTGATCGGGCTTTACAGCCCCAAGGGGCCGGATTGGGGCAATATGGGCCGCTCTCTGGTGCGCGGTTTGCTCAATTCGGCACGGGGAATTTCCGACAAGGATATGTCGCCCGAGGCACAAGCAGCGCGCCGGATCGGGGGCTTTGCCGATCTCGACGGGATCGAATTCGTCGCCCGCATCGATGTTGGCACCGATGCCAATGGCGACGACAAGAACGAAATCCGCTCGGCGGTGACGCCCGACCACAAGGATTACGCGGCAATCATGGGCTCGCAGCACTCGCAGGGCACAGTGCCACCGGCGCAGCCCCCGCTTTCGCAGGGACAGCAGTCCCCACAGGGTTCGCAACCCCAGCAATCCTCTCAGGCACCGTCGGCCACCGGCCGTCCGTCCTGGGCCCAATAGGAGGGTCTGGCCATGTTGCTCCGCCCCCGCCAGAAACTTTTTGTCGAGCGCAGCCTTCGCGCGCTCGATGAGCACGGCAACACGCTTGGCGTCGCGCCGACAGGTGCCGGCAAGACGATTATGCTGTCCGCAGTGGCCGGAAACATGGTCGGTAACAGCGATGCCAAAGCCTGTGTGTTGGCGCATCGTGATGAGTTGACCGAGCAGAACCGTGGCAAATTCGCCCGCGTCAATCCTGGCCTGCCCACCTCGGTGGTCGATGCCAAAGAAAAATCATGGCAGGGGCAAGTGACCTTTGCCATGGTGCCGACGCTGACACGCGCCGCCAATCTCGACAATCTACCCGTGCTTGACCTGCTGGTGATCGACGAGGCGCATCATGCGGCGGCTGACAGCTACCGGCGCATCATTGATCGTGCCCTGGATCGCAATCCCGACTGCCGGATCTTCGGACTCACGGCCACGCCAAACCGGGGTGACAAAAAGGGGCTGCGGCCGGTCTTTTCCAATGTCTCGGACCAGATCAAGATTGGCGAGTTGATCGCCGCGGGCCATCTGGTCCCGCCGCGCACCTTCGTTGTCGACGTCGGCGTGCAGAGCGACCTGGGTCGCGTGCGCAAGACAGTTGCGGATTTCGACATGGGCGAGGTCGATGCGATCATGAACCGCGCCCCTGTCACCAATGCCGTTATCGAACATTGGCGCGAAAAGGCTGGCGATCGGCAAACCGTGGTGTTCTGCTCTACCGTCGACCACGCCCGCAATGTMRCTGAYGCGTTCAACGCWGCCGGSGTKCCGACMGGYCTGATTTACGGYGAYATGGGWGRGGCCRASCGCAAGRYGGTKCTGGCGGAKTATGRYKYSGGYAARCTGCGRGTGSTGRYMAAYGTSGCGGTSCTCRYYGAGGGTTGGGAYCAYCCGCCCACYTCCTGCGTCGTGYTGCTGCGGCCMAGCTCCTACAAATCCACCATGATGCAGATGGTCGGGCGCGGGTTGCGCATTGTCGATCCCGAGGAGCACCCGGGTGTTCTGAAAACCGATTGCATCGTGCTGGATTTCGGCACCTCGACCCTGCTGCACGGCTCGCTGGAGCMGGATGTCGATCTTGATGGGCGCGAGGGCAGCGGCGAGGCCCCGACCAAGGAATGCCCCGATTGCGAGGCGACCGTTCCGCTTGCTGTAATGGAATGCCCGCTTTGCGGCCATCTCTGGGAACGCGACGAGGCCCACGGGCCCACGGAGCTGTCTGAATTTGTCATGTCCGAGATCGATCTGTTGAAGCGCTCGAGTTTCCGCTGGTGTGACCTGTTTGGGGATGACGCTGCCCTGATTGCCAACGGGTTTGTCGCCTGGGGTGGGGTGTTTTTTCTCAATGGCCGCTGGCACGGGATTGGTGGGCGGCAGAAAGAACGGCCCCGATTGCTGGCCGTGGGCGAGCGCACGGTTTGCCTTGCCGCTGCCGATGACTGGCTGAACACCTATGAGAGTGACGAGAGCGCCCACAAGACCCGGCGCTGGCTGAACCAGCAGCCAACGCAAAAGCAGCTGCAATATCTGCCAGCGGAATACCTGCAGGATTTCGGGCTGACCCGGTATCAGGCCTCGGCACTGCTGTCTTTCCGCTTCAACCGCAACGCCATCCGCGCGTTGGTGTTCGGTGCCGATAATTCGGCCAATGAAATCGGGAGGGCGGCATGAGACATGACCAACTTCCCAACAATAACAGCCCGGCAACGTTTATGGCATCCGCGTGGCTCGCTCTGTGCGGTCTGCCGGCAACCCACCCGTGGTTTTGGCTGGCGCGATCCCCATCAGCGGAAACACTCCCGCTCTTATTTCTGGTTCTGCTCGATAGCCTGTCAGGGTTTCTGGGCGGCGCGAGCACGGGAGTCTGTGGCCATGGTTGATCTCACCGAAGAGGAACGCGCCGCCGTCACTGCCACTATGCAACGCATCGCCCTGCTGATGGATGAAATCGGCTGGCAGTCAAAGCTGGCTGATCTCACGGAACTCCAAGTCCGCGCCCTGATCGAAGAGGCTGTCGAGGGCTTCCGCGAGGCGATGGCCGACATTGCAAAATCTCAATCGCAGGAGATTCCGTTTTGATATTGGATTTCAACCACAGGCCGTCCATGGCTGAGCACATCAACGATCTGGTCGATGCGGCGCTGATTGCCGAGCGGGATGCAGAAATCCCCCGAACTTACCTTGGGGCCTCCCGTCTCGGCGTGGCCTGTGAGCGAGCCTTGCAATTCGAGTTTGCACAGGCACCGAAAGACGAGGGCAAAGATTTCAGCGGCCAAGTTCTGCGGATCTTCGCCATTGGCCATATGCTAGAGGATCTGGCGATCCGCTGGCTGCGTGCTGCTGGCATCGATCTGGTGACCCAAAAATCCGACGGAGGCCAGTTCGGATTTTCCGTCGTGGGCGGGCGCATTCGTGGACATGTGGACGGGATCATAAWNGGGTNGCCCNCCGCSSYNNTNGGGTTGCGCACRCCYGCSCTYTGGGAATGCAARACCATGAATGCCAAAAACTGGCGCGCCTGCATCAAAGACGGTGTTGCCATTAAACCGGTTTATGCCGCCCAGATCGCCGTCTATCAGGCTTACATGGAACCCAGCGTGCCGGGGATTTCGGCCGCACCCGCACTGTTCACCGCCATCAACAAGGACACGGCCGAGCTTTACCACGAGCTGGTGCCGTTTGATGCGGCGCTGGCGCAGCGCATGTCGGATCGGGCCGTGCGCATCCTGCAGGCCACCGATGCAGGCGACCTGCTGCCCCGCATCGCCCAATCCCGTGATTTCTTCGAATGCCGGTTTTGCGCCTACGCGGACCGTTGCTGGGAGCAGAATAAATGACAGATAAAATTGATGACGACACACCCGCCGATGAAACCGCTGCTGCAGCATCCGGTGGTAAGGGAAAAGGCAGTGAGCCGCCCAAAGATGCGGGGCAAGGCACCGATGCCGAAATCCTCCATTTCAACCCGTGGCGGGATTTCAATGATGCGGCCCCCGCAGGGCACGCTGCCCTCGCTGGGCACGTTGCCCCGCAGGTTGATGTGTTTGGCGATGAACCCGACCCCGAGCARATCGCGGCCTTTATGGATGTGGTGTTCGGTTATTGCGAAGGCCTGATTCCGGTCCGCAGTTTCATCGACAAGGGGCAAGGCATCGACGGGCGACCCCACARTATCTGGCTGGAAGCCAATGGGGATACGCCGGACAAGATGGCCACCTTTGCCAACTGGGCGTCCCGCGAAGGGGCGGCGGTTTACGTAATCCCCGGCACGGTAGCCGAGGCCGGACAGGCAAAAGCGGCGGATGTTTTGCAAATGCAGGCGCTGGTTGTCGATCTCGATACCGGTGACATTGCCGCCAAACGCGCGCATCTCGAGGCCCATCTGGGCGCGCCCACAATGGTGGTGCAAAGCGGTGGCATCACGCCAGAAGGCCAGCAAAAATGCCATATCTGGTGGAAGTTGACCGAACCGGCCGAGGGCAGCGATGTGGCGAGGGTCTGCCGTCTGCGCGGCGATATTGCCGCCAAGGTCGGGGGCGATATGCATTTCCGCTCGGCGCATCAGCCAATACGGGTGGCAGGCAGCGTGTATTACAAAAATAGCCTCAAAACGCTGGTGCGCATTCTCGAGATCAACCCCGCCATGGAACGCGATCTCGATGAATTCACCGAGGCGGTGCAGGACATGCCACCCGCGCCGGGAATATCATTCGAGCCGGATTTTGTGCGCGAGGACAAGGCCAAAACCGCTGACGTGCTGACAACACCGGTGCGTGAGGGTGCGCAGGATAACTGGTCTCGTTTTGAGGGCGCTTCTGCCGCGATCGGGCATTTTGYGCGCATGGTGCATGAGGGGCGCATGTCCAGGGACGCGGGCTGGGAGGGCATCTGCGGCTACAACGCCGCCATGCTGCGCCCGAGCTGGCCGGTGGAGCGGCTCCAGCGCGAGGCCGAACGCATCTGGGCCCTGCATGTGGAAAAGAACGGCCCGCCGCTGTTGCGGCTCGATACCGGCGTACCGGTSCCCACMACCATGCCKGCGTTCMSSCTKGGCRMRTTGCTSGAYGACACCRSSCCKATGCCCGMSGACATCATTGCACCCCGSGTKCTGACSCCCGGYGGGYTGYTGGTKKTKGGYGGYGCGCCMAAGGTCGGCAAAAGCGATTTCCTGATCTCCTGGCTGGTGCACATGGCCGCCGGAGTGCCATTTTTGGGCTTCACCCCGCCGCGGCCCCTGCGGGTGTTCTATCTGCAGGCGGAAATCCAGTATCACTACCTGCGCGAACGGCTGAAGCAGATCGCCCTGCCGCCCGAGGTGATTGCCGCCGCACGTGAAACCTTCGTGGCCACGCCCAAGCTGAAACTGCTGCTGGATGAGCAAGGCAGTGCCATGGCCGCGGCTGCCGTCAGGGAGGCGTTCCCGAACGATCCCGTCGACATTCTCTGCATCGACCCAATCCGCAACGTTTTTGACGGTGGTCCGGACGGCGGCGGTGAAAACGACAACGGCGCGATGATGTATTTCCTGCGCGACCGCATTGAGGTTTTGCGCGAGGCCGTGAATCCGGAATGCGGCGTAATTCTCGTCCATCACACCAAGAAGCTGGGCAAGCATCAGGTGAAAGAAGATCCGTTTCTGGCCCTGTCCGGGGCTAGTTCCCTGCGCGGATTTTATACTTCCGGCATCATCATGCACCGCCCCGACGAGGAGGCGAGTGAACGTAAACTGGAGATCGAGCTGCGCAATGGTCCTGCCTTGCCGTCCAAGCTGATCGATAAGGTCAAGGGCCAGTGGGTCGAGCTGAATCCGATGAACGAGCGCCTGGTGCGCAAGGACGTGGGCGCAAAACACGACGCCGAGCGCGATCGAAAAGGCGATGTGATCTTGCAAATGATCGCTGATCAGGCAGCGCGTGGAAAGATGTTCACACCATCCCAGTTTGCCGCGAAATTTGAAAACAAAGGCAGCCTCGGCGGAAAAACGGGCATAGGCGATCGCCTGCGAGTTCTGGCCACCAAAGGCCATGTAAAATTCCTGCGAGGCAAACAAGCCGCTGAAATTGGCCTCAAGAAAAATCAGTCCAAATTTGGCTATCTCTGCGTCAAGGAAATGCACCTGAACACTGGCCAAGAGCAGGTTGATCCCGAGACCGGCGAAGTGTCGCCGGCATTCATCAGAGTGCTGCCAAGTGATTTCATGTGCGAGGAAACCGGCTCTCTGATGCCGGTCGAAAATCCCGGGATTTGGGTAGATCAGGACGGGGTTCCAGAATGAAATTCCCCTCCCACACCGGTGAGTTTCAAAATCCGGATTGTCCGGATTTTAACCAAAAGCCGGCGCGGATTTTGAGACTCCGGATTTTGAACTTTGAAATTCCACCTTTGAAATCAAGAGGTTGCTCCAAAACTCAAAATCCGGATTGGCATCAAATAAAATCGACTCCGGGTTTTGGTTATTCCCATTCAAAAACAACAAGTTACGTCAAAACTCAAAATCCGATTTTACCCCCCCTAAAGGGGAAGGTGTCCTCCCCGCTAAAGGCGGGAGAGACACTTCCTTCCCCTGGGCCATTTTGCAGGGAGGAATCTGGAGTGTTCAGAAAAGCCCTATCCCATTCTTTACCCGACGACGGTGGACCACACTGCCAAACAAAAAAGTCACCGCCGTCTTTTGCCCGAGCAGCCAACCAAGAAGGAAACCCCTCATGACCCAACCAGACCTGAAACCTGATGCACTGGGTGCACACATCTCGACAACAACAACGCCAATGGACCGTAATTTTCTGACCATTGATCTCGGCACCACCACTGGCTGGGCCCTGAGATCCCAAAATGGCTTAATCACCAGTGGCACAGTCAGTTTCCGACCCGGTCGATACGATGGCGGCGGCATGCGGTATTTGCGTTTCCAGAACTGGTTGGGCGAGATGGACCGGCTCGCGGGGCCGATCGGAACGATCTGGTTTGAGGAGGTTCGCCGCCACGCTGGCACCGACGCCGCGCATGTCTATGGCGGGCTGATGGCCACGCTGACCGCCTGGGCCGAAATGCGGGGTGTGCCCTATCAGGGTGTGCCGGTTGGCACGATCAAGAAACACGCCACCGGCAAGGGCAATGCCAGCAAGGCCATGATGATCGAAGCCGCACAGGCACGGGGCTACCGCCCTGCAGACGACAACGAGGCCGACGCCATTGCCATCCTGCACTGGGCTCTAGAAACGAAGGGGGGCATGGCATGAACGGCATGAGGTTTGCTCCGCGTGGTTACGGCGGCACCCGACGCAACCCCGATCAGGTCAAGCGGGACGGCTGGAAGGAACAGGGTGTGCTGGCCGTGGCACTCGATGAYGACCGGCTGWCCTGGCCGGAACGGGAGCTGGTGCGCCAGCTCGGCGAGAAACTCTATGGCAAACGACCTGAAAGYAGCGAGGTATCACGATGACCAGCTGGACAATCGCACGGGTGCAGGACCGGCTGGAGCTGGCGGCTGAAGTGTTCAAGCAGATGCCGGGCGTGAAGCCGCAGGGGCATTTCAACGCGTGGCCTGACTACCAATACAGCTTTGCCGATCAGGTTGGCCAAGAGCCGAAAATGCGAAAGCCTCGGCCAAGCCCGCGTATGATCACCGAGGCTGATGAGGCGATGCTGTGGCTGCGCTGGCTGGAGGTGGAGGACGCAAAGCTGGTTTGGGCGCGCGTCAACGGCAAGGCGTGGAAGCCGATCTGTTGGGAGTTTGGCATGTCGCGGGCAGCGGCTGCGCGGCGCTGGCAGTACGGGTTGGCCGTGATTGTCTGGCGGCTGAACGGGAGGGTCCCACCAGCCAAGCGTTCGCAACGTTTCGTGATTGAGAACGCAAACCACCTGTCAAGAAAAATCGTATTGTGAGACAATTTTCAGTGAGACACCGAAACGCGTGACACATTCGGTTTGAGGGGCTACAAATTGGACATAATCGCGAGAGACGTGGGCGGAAACGCCTGAAGCGGAAGTACCGACGAACATAACCACCGCAACGATTTGTACGGGTCCCTTCCGGGGCAAAACGTATACGGGGGGGCTAGGCGCGCAAGTTTCCCAGTGACGTTTGAAAAAACACCCGTTTCGTTTCGTTTTTGCCATAACCCCAATGAAACAAGGGCCTGACGGCCCAAAAATCCCGCCTGAAACGAAACGGCCTCCCGGGGGCATTTCGTTTCGCACGCTGATGCGTTTCGTTTCGGCCCTCCAACCCAAGGAAAAATCATGGACGTGATCGAACTGCCTCTCGGGCAGATCATTCCCTATGCGCGCAACCCGCGCCAGAACGAGAAAGCCATCGCCACGGTCGCGGCCTCGATTGCCGAATTCGGATGGCGGCAGCCGATCGTGGTTGACGAGAACATGGTTATTCTGGCCGGTCACACCCGGCTTGCGGCCGCACAGCAGCTGGGCCTGAAATCCGCACCGGTGCATGTCGCCAAAGGGCTGACCGGGACCCAGGCGCAGGCGTTCCGGATCATGGACAATCGCTCGGCGGAAAATGCCGATTGGATGGAAGATCTGCTGAGCCTTGAATTGAGCGATCTGCTGGAGGCGGATTACGACCTCGGCCTGACCGGTTTCACCGACGAGGAATTGAACAGCCTGCTGTCCGGTCTGGACGGGGAAAATGACAGCGAGGGAGAGGATGACATTCCCGAACCGCCCGAGGAACCGGTCAGCCGACCGGGGGACCTTTGGGTGCTTGGAAATCATCGCCTGCTTTGCGGGGATGCCACGGTGGCCACAGATGTCGAGCGGGTGCTGGGAAATGTGAAACCGCTGTTGATGATCACAGATCCACCATACGGTGTGGAATATGATCCCGGTTGGCGCAACCAAACGGGTGCCGCCAAGACCAAGCGCACCGGCAAGGTGTTGAATGACGACCGCGCCGACTGGCGAGAGGCCTGGGCGCTGTTCCCGGGCGACGTCGCTTACGTCTGGCACGGCGCACTGCACGCGGGCGAGGTTGCTGAAAGCCTCGAGGTTTCGGGGTTCAACATCCGTTCCCAGATCATCTGGGCCAAGGATCGTCTGATTCTAAGCCGAGGCGATTATCACTGGCAGCACGAACCCTGCTGGTATGCTGTGAAAAAGACCGGCAAAGGCCATTGGGCCGGTGATCGTAAGCAAACCACGCTCTGGCAGATCGCCAACAAGGATCAGGATGCGGATACGGTGCACGGCACGCAAAAACCGGTGGAATGCATGCGCCGCCCGATCCTGAATAATTCCAGCCCCGGTCAGGCAATTTACGAACCGTTCATGGGGTCCGGCACGACGCTGATTGCGGCCGAGACCACGGGGCGGGTTTGCCACGGGATCGAGTTGAACCCGGCCTATGTCGATGTGGCGGTGGAGCGCTGGCAACGGTTCACCGGTCAAGCCGCAACGCTGGATGGCACAGATCAGACCTTCGCCGAGCTGGCGGAAAACCCGCGCTGAGGCATGCATGAGCTGGCTCTATCTTCCCGAAGAGGTGATCCCTTCTTCGGCCTGTCGCTCTGCGCAGGCGCTGGCGGGATCGACCTTGGCCTCACCATTGCCTGCCCCGGGTATCGCACTGTCTGTTACGTCGAGCGGGAAAGTTACGCTGCGGCCACCCTCGTGGCGCGGATGGAAGACGCGGCCCTGGATAAAGCGCCTCTCTGGGACGACATTACCAGTTTCGATGGCCACCCATGGCGTGGAGCGGTGGATTTTATCCTTGGCGGATATCCGTGCCAGCCTTTCAGCATCGCGGGCCAGCGCAAGGGGGCGGAGGATCCCCGCCATCTATGGCCGCATTTCGCGCGGATCATCGGGGAATGCCAACCCGAATGGGTGTTTCTGGAAAACGTCGCAAATCATCTCAACATCGGTTATCGCGAGGTCAGAGGCGAGCTGGAAAATCTGGGCTACCGGGTTACGGAAGGATTGTTTACGGCGGCAGAAGTCGGCGCGCCGCACAAGCGCCAGCGGCTGTTCATTCTCGCCAGACGAAACCAACTGGCCGACACCGCGGGCCAGCGCCAACGAGAACCGGCAGACGAAACCAACGCCTTCGCAACTGGCCGGAAAGCACGGGATGAATCTGGCGACCAAGGCCGTGATGTGGCCCACACCCCAAACCGACAGTTTCCGGACACGGGGCGGCGCGCGCAAGAACGAAAAGGGCCTCGACCGCATGGCGCGGGACTGGCCGACACCGATGGCGAGCGATGGCTGCAAACCCAGCGGGGGCAATCGCAGAACAGCCGACCTGACCCATGTGGCGGGGATGTGGTCGCACCACCCGCAGTGGTCGCACCACTCGCAGTGGCCGACCCCGCTGGCGCGGGATTGGAAGGGAACGAACAGCCCCGAGCATGTGAAACAGCAGCCACCGGCGCGCAATCATATGGACCAACTGGCGAATTTTGCCGTGTATTCCCGCCAGGCCCGGACGATCTCGCAGGCTGGCGAGATTACCTCGGATCAGCGCCGGAGCTTGAACCCAGCCTTTGTCGAGGCGCTGATGGGCTGGCCCACAGGGTGGACCGGCTTCGACTTTGCGGTAACGGCGTGGTCCCCTTGGTTGCAGCGCATGCGTTCCGAATTCTTGTGGCTCGGTTCAGAGATGATGGCTGACGAGGCGGCACAATGAAGCAATCGCGCACCATGTCGCTGGTGGAAGCCGTTGCCAATGTCGTGGTTGGCTACGGCGTTGCCGTGACCACCCAGATGCTGGTGTTTCCGCTGTTCGGCTTGCAAACGACGCTGGCACAGAACCTGAAACTTGGCTTGGTCTTCACCGTGGTAAGTATCGCCAGATCGTTCACGCTTCGGCGGATTTTCGAGGCGATCAGGGTTCGTAGGGACAAACGGAAAACCGCCGCCCCAATGGAGCGGCGGCGGCAATGAATGGCATGAGTCAGGAGGCAATTTTGTGGGTTCGACCGCGACCCTCGATTCTCTCCGAGGTGATGGTCAGCCCCAACCGTTTTTTCAACGCGCCCGACATGGCACCTCGAATCGTGTGCGGTTGCCATTCGAGGTCGGCCACGATCTCGGAGATGGTCGCCCCGTCAGGAGCCTTGAGCATCTCGATCAACCGGGCCTGCTTGGTGCCCGCGCGGGGTTTCGGTGTGGTTTGTTCCGGTTCCGACATAACCGGCTCGACACCGATAGCTTCAAGCCCTGCGCCGGTGATGACCAGCGTGATGCCGTGAAGCGCGGCC
>NVTS01000060.1 GCA_002732995.1 Marinosulfonomonas sp.
CGGGTTTTCGCTTCCGTCCGTAGTCAGCGGTGCTCTCAACAGGTGGACGCAACACTTTAATCTTTAGGGAAAGATGGAGTGTTCAGAATGAAGTATCGCCGCCGTATTTATTATTCATCGGTGCAACGGGCAGAGATTTGGGACCGTTGGCAACGTGGAGAGTCGATGAGTTCGATTGGTCGGGTGTTCGACCGGCAATCATCATCGGTCTTTTCTGTGATTTCCCCGACGGGCGGTATTCGTCCTGTGGACCGAAAACGTGGCAAGAAAGCTTTGAGCCTTGCTGACCGGGAAGAGATATCCAGAGGTTTGAGCGTCAAACATTCGTTGCGTGCGATTGCCCGAAACCTGGGCCGTGCGCCCTCGACCATAAGTCGCGAAGTCAGGCGCAATGGCGGGCCATCAGATTATCGGGCTACGACGTCCGAACAAGCGGCGTGGGATCGCGGCTTGCGGCCCAAGAAATGCAAGCTGGCTTGCTACCCAGCTTTAAGCCGCGCAGTATCAGCCAAGCTACGGCGCAAGTGGTCACCAGAGCAGATTGCGGGCTGGCTGAAACGGGAGTTTCCCGAGGAGCCACATAAGCAGGTGTCACATGAAACGATATATCGAAGCCTTTACATACAGGCGCGCGGGGTTCTGAAGAAAGAGCTTCTTGAACACCTCCGGGCTAAACGTACGGTCCGCAGGTCTCGGCACGCCAGCTTGAAGCGCAAGGGATTGGGTCAGATCAAGGACGCTGTATCGATCAGTAAAAGACCAGCTTCTGTCGAGGATCGGGCCAYYSCMRSSMATTSGSWAKSYKAYMYYMYSRRCGGYTCAANAGAWKASCYRTRWWRCSMSSMTSGKYKARSSSYMWTMSMSMKAKKTKMKGWTRSTMMMAKKKGCKAASMMWSAYACWSARAGTKTYRKMTMSKCMYKRWWAAAACAGTCAAAGAAATTGCCACGCGAACTCTATAAATCACTGACCTGGGATCGTGGAAAAGAGCTGGCAGATCATCCGCGCCTAACAATGGCGACAGATGTTGATGTGTACTTTTGCGACCCACAGTCGCCATGGCAACGAGGTTCAAACGAAAACACCAACAGATTGCTCAGGCAATATTTGCCACGTGGAACCGATTTGTCTATGCACTCTCAGGCTAAACTCAGCGCCATCGCCCGCCAGCTCAACGAGCGGCCACGAAAGACCTTGCAATACCAAACGCCAGCAGAGAAGTTTGCACAGTGTGTTGCGTCGATCAGTTGAAACTACCACCCAAGCCGCCCGATTGATACTGCTTGTGCCAGATTCGCACCGTGTCATCGTCGAGATAAAGAACTTTACCGATCTGTACGCAGCTCAGCCCATCATCCAGCAGCAAATCGCGTTTGCACGCCGCGCAACGCCGTAGTCCTCAGACGGACGGCGTACGATTCGCTCCAGCTCGCGGCGTTGTTCGGGGTTGAGCAAATTTGCTTTGATCATGCCACGAACAGAATCCGTTAAGGTCGGTCAGTCAATGTCCACGGGCCCTAACCAAACCTATAAGAATGTCGGCAAACATTTTGTAAGTTCTACCTCACAAACTTCTTAAACTTCACCCGTTTCGGCTCCAGTGCATCGGCGCCCAGACGACGTTTCTTGTCCTCTTCATACTCTTCGAAGTTGCCCTCGAACCATTCCACATGGGCTTCGCCCTCGAATGCCAGAATATGCGTGCAAATCCGATCGAGAAAGAAGCGGTCGTGCGAGATCACCACGGCGCAACCGGCGAAATCGACCAGCGCGTCTTCCAAGGCGCGCAGGGTTTCGACGTCTAGGTCATTGGTTGGCTCATCGAGCAGCAGCACGTTGCCGCCGGAACGCAGCAGGCGTGCCATGTGGACGCGGTTACGTTCGCCGCCTGATAGCATGCCGAGTTTCTTCTGCTGGTCGCCGCCTTTGAAGTTGAACGCCGAGCAATAGGCGCGCGAGTTCATTTCGGCATCCCCCAGCATGATGATGTCTTGTTTGTCGGTGATTGCCTCCCACACGGTGGYATTAGCGTCCAGATCATCGCGGGATTGGTCAACGTAGGACAGCTGCACGGTGTCGCCGAATGTCACCGAGCCTGCGTCGGGCTGTTCCTGCCCCGTCATCATCCTAAATAGCGTGGTTTTACCGGCGCCGTTGGGACCAATCACGCCGACAATTGCGCCGGGGGGGATCGAGAAGGTCAGGTCTTCGATCAACAGCTTGTCGCCCATGGCTTTGGCCAGCCCTTCGACCTCGATCACCTTGCTGCCAAGGCGCGGACCGTTCGGGATGATGATCTGGGCTTTGCCCATTTTCTCGCGCTCGGACATGTTGGCCATGTCGTTATAGGCGTTGATGCGGGCCTTGGATTTGGCTTGGCGGGCCTTTGGCGAGGCGCGCATCCATTCCAGCTCGCGCTCAAGGGTTTTCTGGCGGGATTTGTCCTCGCGGGCCTCTTTGGACAGGCGTTTGGCCTTTTGTTCCAGCCACGAGGAATAGTTGCCCTCCCACGGCACACCTTGGCCGCGGTCCAGCTCCAGTATCCACGAGGTGATGTCGTCAAGGAAATAACGGTCGTGGGTGACGATCAGGATGGTGCCTTTGTAGGCCATCAGGTGATTTTGCAGCCATGCGATGGTTTCGGCATCCAGATGGTTGGTCGGCTCATCGAGCAGCAGCATGTCGGGGGCTTCCAGCAGCAGTTTGCACAGCGCGACACGGCGCATTTCACCGCCCGAAAGCGTGGTGACATCGGCGTTATCGGCGGGGCAACGCAGGGCCTCCATGCTGACGTCGATCTGCGCGTCCAGATCCCAGAGGTTCTGCGCGTCGATCTCGTCTTGCAGTTTGCCCATCTCGTCGGCGGTCTCATCGGAATAGTTCATCGCCAGTTCGTTATAGCGATCCAGAATGGCCTTCTTCTCGGCGACCCCAAGCATCACGTTTTCACGCACGGTCAGCGAGGTGTCCAGTGTGGGTTCCTGTGGCAGATAGCCAACCTTGGCGCCCTCGGCGACCCATGCCTCGCCGGTGAAATCCTTGTCCATGCCGGCCATGATTTTCATCAATGTGGATTTGCCCGAGCCGTTCACCCCGACCACGCCGATTTTCACACCGGGCAGGAAGTTCAGGTGGATGTTTTCAAACAGCTTTTTGCCGCCAGGGTATGTTTTGGACACGCCGTCCATGAAGTATACGTATTGATAGGCGGCCATGGGGATGCTCCTGAATGGGATTCTTGTGCTGGGGGCCTTGATACCCAACTGGGCGGCGGTGGGCAATCACATGAATACAGCATTGAAAAAATTGGTCAGTCCGGTATCGATGTAATATCCATCTAGCAGCAGGAGAGCCGTTATGACCAGAATACCAAAGCCAGACCTATTCCCCCAAGCTTATCACCCTGCCGAGGACCGTTACGATAAAATGGTCTATCGTCGCTGTGGCAATTCGGGGGTGAGATTGCCTGCCGTGTCGCTGGGGCTGTGGCACAATTTCGGCCATGACACGCCGCATGAGGTCAAGCGGGCGATTTGCCAGACCGCGTTTGATGCGGGGATTACCCATTTTGATCTGGCTAACAATTACGGGCCACCTGTGGGCAGTGCGGAAACTGCTTTCGGTGAGATTTTGAAGACGGATTTTGCGGGGTATCGGGATGAGTTGATCATTTCCTCCAAGGCTGGCTATGATATGTGGCCCGGCCCTTATGGCGAGTGGGGCAGCCGGAAATATCTGATTGCGTCTTGTGATGCGTCGTTGAAACGGTTGGGGTTGGAGTATGTGGATATTTTCTATTCGCACCGGTTTGACCCTGACACCCCGCTTGAGGAAACTATGGGGGCGCTGGACCAGATTGTGCGGTCGGGCAAGGCGTTATACGCTGGGATTTCATCGTATAATTCGGAGCGGACCCGCGAGGCGGTGGAGATTTTGGACGATCTGGGCACGCCCTGTTTGATCCATCAGCCCGCCTATAACATGCTGAACCGCTGGGTCGAGGCGGACGGGTTGAAGGAGACTTTGGCGGGCTTGGGCGTCGGCTCGGTTGCGTTCACGCCGCTGGCGCAGGGGATGCTGACGGATAAGTATCTGAAAGGGGTTCCCGAAGGCAGCCGCGCGACGCAGGGAAAATCCCTGTTGCCCGGGATGCTGAGTGATCACGCGATTGAAAGCATTCGCGGGTTGAATGCGATTGCAGAGCGGCGCGGGCAGACGTTGGCGCAGATGGCGATTGCGTGGGTGTTGCGCGATGGCGGCATCACCACGGCGCTGATCGGGGCGTCAAAGCCTGCACAGGTTCTGGATTGTGTCGGGGCGGTTGAAAACCTTGAATTTAGCGCTGATGAGCTGGCAGAGATTGACACGCTGGCCGAGGACGAGGCGATCAACCTTTGGGCGCGCTCGAGCGAGACCAGTTGATATATGATGCGGAACGGTCTTCCACATGCGACTGCTGGCCAGCGTATCGGTCTGCTTGGCGGCTCGTTTAACCCGCCGCATCGTGGGCATGTGCATATCAGCAAGGCGGCGTTGAAGCGGTTTAATCTGGATCAGGTCTGGTGGTTGGTGTCGCCGGGCAACCCGTTGAAGGCGGATGTTCCTGCGGCGATGGAGACGCGACTGGCGGCCTGCCTTGCGATATCGGATCACCCAAAGATCAAGGTGACGGATTTTGAGGCACAAGTGGGCACGCGGTATACGGCGCAGATGTTGGAGGCAATGTTTGCGCGGCGGCGGGGCGTGAAGTTTGTCTGGCTGATGGGGGCGGATAATCTCAGCACTTTCCATCGCTGGCAGCGCTGGGAATGGATCATGGAAAATGTGCCTGTCGGGGTGATTGCACGGCCTGGCGACAGGACATCGGCGCGGATGTCCAAGGCGGCGAAACGCTATGAGGGGTTTCGGCTGCGTGGTAATCAATCATGGATGCTGGCGGATGCTGTGCCGCCCGCGTGGTGTTTTATCAATGTGCCGATGGTGGATATTTCGTCGACCGATATTCGGGCGCGGGGTGGCTGGAAGCGTTAGCGTTTCAAGGCGGCTGAACCGATGCCGGTGCTGATCAGTAAGGCGAGGCCGATGAGGGTGACCGCGTCCGGCCAGTCATTGAACACAGCCCAACCCAGGATGGTGGCGGCGATCAGCTGGAAATAGACAAAGGGTGCGAGCGTAGAGGCAGGGGCCATGCGGTAGGCCACGATCAACAGCAGGTTTCCAGCCATTGAGGCGAGTGCCGAGAACAGGGTTAATGCCGTGATTTGCGGGGTGAAGGTAGGGATGTGGGCAAGGCCAAGCGGGGCCAGTACCAATGCGCCGATCATCAGGTGGCTGAGCAGCAATGCACGCGGCGGGGCGGCATGGGCAAGCCATCTGTTGGCGGTGAGGTAGCTGCCATAGAAAAGCCCTGCGAGCACGGCAAAGCCAAGGCCCGGGGTCATGCCAAAGCCGGGTTTGACCACCAGCAGAACGCCGCAAAAGCCAAGGAGAAGCAGGGCGGTTTGCTTGTGGGTGATAGGTTCTTTCAGCAACCACGCCGACAGGAAAAATGACAGGATCGGGCCGACAAAGAAGGCGCCGAACACTGTGGGTAGGGCTTCGGTTTGCAGAGCGGTCAGGATCGAGGAAATGCCGGCCGTGATCAGCAGGCCCCGCAACCAGATGCGCCAGTCTAGAAACAAGCGTGGATCCAGTTGGCCACGTGGCAAGAATGTCATCACCATCAACGCGCCAAGGCCAAAGCGGGACCACGCCAGAAAGAACGGATTAAAACCATGCTGGGTGACGAGGAGTTTGCCCGCGGTGTCGCCCATCGGAATTAGGGACATGKCGATAAACATGAGGATGGCGGCGCGTAACATTCGGGCCACGGTAGGGTGCGATGCTGTGAATGAAAAGCGATAAATCTGCCATTGTTCTCGGGGCGCCGATTTGATTAACTGCGGCATTATGAAAACTAATCTTACACGACGATTTGTCATTGGCGCATTGCTTGCAAGCGTTTCAAATGTGGCTTTGGCCAAAGCACCTGTTGCCTCGATCAGGCCCAAGCCCCGCGCCGGGGATTTTCGTAAAAGGACGGTTCGCGGGGCGGATGCGCTGATTGYCAATGCGCGGTTGGGCGGCAAGGTTGGCTTTGTGGTAGCGGATGCCAAGACGGGGCTGATACTGGAGAGCGCAAACCCCATTCTGGCCCAGCCGCCAGCCWGTGTGACCAAGACGATCACCGCACTTTATGCTTTGGATTCATTGGGTTCAGGGTTTCGATTCAAGACGCGGTTGATGGCGACGGGTCCGGTTAGCAATGGGCGTCTGAAGGGCGATCTGGTGCTGGTGGGTGGTGGTGATCCGACGCTGACCACCGATGATCTGGCCGAGATGGCGGCGGGTCTGAAGCGGGCAGGGGTGCGCGAAGTGACTGGCAAGTTCAAGGTCAACGCCAGTGCGCTGCCTTATGTAAAAAGCATTGATAGCAGCCAGCCGGACCATGTGGGTTATAGCCCTGCGGTGTCGGGGCTGRACCTGAATTATAACCGTGTGCATTTCGAGTGGAAGCGGATGGGGGGTGTCGGCGGGAAATACGAAATTATGATGGATGCCCGCACGGAAAAATACCGCCCTCGCGTTGGCATTGCCAAGATGCGTGTCGTGAACCGGGAGCAGCCGGTTTACGGCTACAAAAGTGCGAATGGCGTGGACGACTGGACCGTGGCGCGGCGTGCGCTGGGCAAGGGTGGCAGCCGCTGGTTGCCGGTGCGAAAACCGCATATATATGCGGCCGAAGTGTTCCAGACGATGGCGCGTTCGCAGGGCATAAAGCTGCCGCGCGCGGTGGAGGTGAAGGGGGCGGCCAGTGGCACGGTTTTGGTGGAGCATAAAAGTGCCGAGTTGCGCATTTTGTTGCGGGATTTATTGAAGTATTCCAATAACATGACGGCAGAAGCCATCGGTATGACCGCCAGTGCGGCGCGGGGTGGCGCAGGCGGCAGTTTGAAGGCATCGGCCACGAAGATGAGCCGCTGGACGGCATCCCACACGGGGGCGCGGAAATCGAAGTTTGTGRACCATTCTGGGCTGGGGGCCGGATCACGCTTGACGGCGGGGGGTATGGTGGCCGCATTGGTGAAACAGGGGCCGAACGGGCAGCTGGCGCATCTGTTGAAGCCGATTGCGTTACGCGACGCAAACGGGCGGGTGATCAAGGGGCATCCGGTCAAGGTTCATGCCAAAACCGGCACGCTGAATTTCGTGTCGGCACTGGCCGGATATGTGACCGCGCCCGATGGCACACGGTTGGCATTCGCGATGTTTATGGCCGATGAAAAACGCCGCGCCGGTGTGGCGAGAACGGACCGTGAAGCACCGCAAGGGTCCAAGTCGTGGAGCAGGGCGGCCAAGCGGTTACAACAGGCGTTGATCGAGCGCTGGGCGACGCTGTATGGGACTTGAGTTCCGTACAGACGGTACATTTCAGTGCCGGTTTGGTACAAAACCGCTTTATAGCACCCCGATCAGATTGGCGTAGTTGTGAAACAGCACAATCGGTAGCCAGATTGAGGCGGAAATCATGAGGCATAAGGGTGTTGCAGTGCAAGGTTATGGGGCGATCCGGTTTTNCGGACGATTGTGATTTGTTTATACCCTAGGGCAACACATGGCGCGCCCTTGCACCGCGTTCAATCGCGGCGGCGTGCAGGCGGTCTATGTCCAGCTCGTAGCGGATTTCCTCGAGCAGGCGCAGTTCGGTTTCTTTCAGTTTTCCGTCGGCGGCGGCGACATCGCAAGCCAGCGCATAGGCTGTTTCATACAGCCGTTCAGGCAGGTCGTTGCGGATGATGCCAAACAGGGCATCAAGGCCTTCTACCTCGCCAAACAGGTCAAACACGGTTTGGGCGACGGTTCTGACGCGGTCCATATCGTAGTCAGCAAAGACCGGCAGGTGGTTCACGATGGCCTGAATGGTCAGCAATTCCGAGGCGCGGATGTCCTCGTCAGACGCAGAAATAGCGATCATCACAGCGACAAGGCTGTCTTGGGGGGTGAAGGAGTGGGGAATATCTGGCACTTTTATTTCCTAAATCTGGCGAGTTCTATAGAGTCAGAATATTGACGCGGGCGGGGCGGGGCAATAGGGACGTTGCGATGCTTGGGCGTGAATGCCCCGAAACTTGCCTAGAAAGTGTAACAATATGTCTGATCTGGTCGAAACCGCGATGAATTCCAAAGCCTGGCCCTTTGAGGAGGCGCGCCGCGTTTTGAAGCGGTTGAACGGCAAGACAYCTGAAAAGGGCTATGTGCTGTTCCAGACCGGGTATGGCCCCAGCGGTCTGCCGCATATTGGCACGTTTGGCGAGGTGGCCCGCACCACGATGGTGCGACGTGCGTTCGAGGCGATGAGCGACATTCCAACGCGGCTGATTTGTTTTTCCGATGATATGGACGGGTTTCGCAAGGTTCCCGGCAATTTGCCCAATCAGGAGATGCTGGCCGAGGATCTGAACCTGCCGCTGACCAAGGTGCGTGATCCGTTTGGCACCCATGAGGGGTTTGCCCAGCACAACAATGCGCGGCTGTGTGCGTTTCTGGATGAATTCGGATTCGAGTATGAATTTGCGTCATCAACGGAGTATTACCAATCGGGCAAGTTTGACGAGGCGTTGCTGACGGCACTGGCGCGGTTCGACAAGATTATGGATATTATGCTGCCGACGTTGGGTGCCGAGCGTCAAGCGACCTATTCGCCGTTTCTGCCGGTATCGCCGAAGACCGGCCACGTGTTGCAGGTGCCCACGTTGGAGCGCAATGTTGAAGCGGGCACGATTACCTATGAGGAGCCGGATGGCGAGCGGATAGAGCTGCCTGTGACTGGCGGGCATGTGAAATTGCAGTGGAAGCCGGATTGGGGCATGCGCTGGGCCGCGTTGGGTGTGGATTACGAGATGTCGGGCAAGGATTTGATCGAGTCTGTGACGCAATCAAGCAAGATTTGCACAGCATTGGGGGCGCGGCCGCCAGTGAGCCTGTCTTATGAGCTGTTCAATGATGAAAGTGGCCAGAAGATTTCCAAGTCCAGGGGCAATGGTCTGACGATGGAGGAGTGGCTGATGTATGCGCAGCCGGAATCGTTGCAGTATTTCATGTATTTAAAGCCCAAGACGGCAAAGCGGCTGTATTTTGACGTGATCCCGAAAGCGGTGGACGAGTATCATCAGCAGTTGCGGGCKTWTGRMRSSCARGAYTKGAAAGCGCAGCTGGCCAATCCGGTGTGGCATTTGCATCGTGGGCAGCCGCCGGAAAGCGGGATGGTGGTGTCGTTTGCGATGTTGTTGAATTTGGCGTCCGTTTCGGCGGCCGAAAGCAAGGATGCGCTGTGGGGCTTCATCAAGCGCTATGCGCCGGATGCCAGCCCTGAAACGCACCGTGATCTGGATGCGGCGGCGGGGTATGCGGTGAAATATTACCACGACTTTGTTGCACCCACGAAAGTGTACCGCGCCGCGGATGAGCGTGAGCGTGTGGCGATGCAAGATCTGTTGGCGCGCCTAAAAGCGTGGGATGGTCCAGCGGAGGCGGATGCGTTGCAGACGATGGTGTTTGCGGTGGGCAAAACCCACGGGTTCGAGCCGCTGCGCGACTGGTTCAAGGCATTATACGAGGTGCTGTTGGGCGCGTCCCAAGGGCCGCGATTTGGCGGGTTCATTGCGCTATATGGTGTGGACGAGACTGTGGCGCTGATCGAGAAGGCGTTGAGCGGCGGGCTGGAATAACTGCGCTGTCCCTGACGAACCTACCATAGACTATGCGGCTTTGCGTCAGGCAACGTGCGCAATGGTTAACTCTGATTAACCCCGCTTTGATACATATTCCCCCATTCGGGCCAATTGCCTGAATTTCCAAACGGTAACTGAAATTTGAGCGGATCAATGGTGGCCTGTGGCCCCAGTGCGTGCCTGCACGCGCGTTCCGGATATGTGGAAAGGGGTTAAGATGAACAAGGCAATCACGGATGGTTTGGTGTTTACACCATCGGAATTTGCGGACGGTTTAGATGTGTGGTCCAGTCAGGATGGCACAGTGGGGCAAGACACTTATGCAGGGGCGGCCAATGCGGCCTTTGTGCCTGCGGATCAGGATTTTGGCGGCTGTCTGGAGTTGCAAAAAACCACGGCCACACAAAAGCTGCGCTATATGGGGCAGACGCAGATGTTGGCTGGCTGTTATTTGCGCATTACCGCGCGCGTTAAGGCCGTCAGCGGTAACCTGGCGACGGTCCGGATTGCGGGCTGGGCCGGCACGGCGTCGGATGCACATGTTGGCGGGCTGGTCGAGGTTGGCCCAAGCGTGACGCTGACCACTTATGGCGAGGTGATCACGGTTTCGGCGATTGTGGGGGCCGGTGTGCGTGGTGGCGTGGATATGCAATGGGGCAGTGCGCCTGCCTATGGCCATTTCGGGCTGGATTTGACCGGCCCGACGGGTGGTGTTGTGCGGATTGACGACATCCAGATCGAGGACATCACCTCTGCATTTTTGCGCGACATGATGGACTGGGTCGATGTGAAGGATTACGGTGCGATCGGGGATGGCGTGGCCAATGACCAGCCCGCGTTCGAGGCCGCAGATGCAGCGGCAAACGGGCGTCGTGTTCTGATTTCATCCGGGACATATTATCTGGCGGATCATGTAACATTCGAGAACCCAGTGCGGTTTGAAGGCACGGTTGTTATGCCGGTAGACAAGCGGCTGGTTTTGAGCAAGAATTTTGACTTGCCCACATATATCAACGCCTTTGGTGACGAAACGCTAGCCCTGAAAAAGGCACTGCAAACCCTGCTGAATTATTCTGACCATGATTCACTGGATATGGGCGGGCGTCGGGTTGAACTGACCGGGCCGATTGACGTGCACGCCGCTGTGGCGAACCGGGATACGTTTGAAGTGCGCCGTGTTTTGCGCAATGGCCAGATCAATGTTGTTGCCGGGCCTAACTGGGATACGGATGTTGTCAGCTCGGCCGGCACCTATGCAATCAACAACCCGAAAACACTGACAGCTGTGGCCAATGTTGCAAATATCCAGGTTGGATCGTTGGTGACGGGCGGGGGTGTCGGGCGCGAAGTATACGTGCGGTCAAAAAATGTGGGGGCGGCGACGGTGACTTTGAGTCAGCCTTTGTATGACGCGGTTGGCACCCAGAGCTATACGTTCAAGCGGTTCAAATATGTGCTGGATTTCAGCGGGTTCACAAAAATGAGCCGCTTTATTCTGGATGATGTCGAAATCCAGTGTGGCGGCGAAGCCAGTGCTGTGATGATTCCACCGGACGGCAAGCTGTTTCAAATGCGCGATTGTTATATTGTGAAACCCAAGGATCGTGCGATTACATCTATCGGCATCGGGTGTCAGGATATTCACATTGACCGCAACCAGTTCATTTCAAATGAACAATTGATGCGCGCACAGGATCGCACCACGATCGTGTTCAATGTGAACAAGAATGATGCAAAAGTCCGTGACAACCAGAGCCACAGATTTGGTCATTTTGGGGTGCTTGCCGGTGCCGGAAGCATTCTGGCTGGAAACCACTGGTATCAGGGTGACCTAGAGCCGGACGGGTTGCGAACCGCCGGAGTGATTTTCACCGGCACCAATCTGAAATCCATCATCAACGGTAACTATATCGACAACAGCTATATCGAGCTGACCAATGAACATGATGCTGACCCGAATTTGGGTGTCGGTTATACCTTTGGCGGGCTGACAGTCACCGGCAATATTTTCACGGTGAATGATTCAGCGGACTGGTTCAACTGGTTTGTCGTTAAACCATACGGAACCGGCCATTCGCTTCAGGGGTTGAACATTACCGGTAATACGTTCCGGTCGATCAATGGTAGCATAACGCGGGTCGAGCGGGTGGATACGACTTTTGCCGATCTGGATTACTGGTCATTCCGTAACATTGTGATTGATGGCAATACGTTCAATGCGGTGGTTGAGCAGTTCCAGAATCCGGTAACGGTTGACCATACTCAGGCATCAAATGCACAAAACTGGGCTGTGTCGTTTTCCCCCTATTTGCCATTCAAGGCGTACGCCAGACGGGTGTCGGCTGTGATTGCAGACGGGAAAATAACCTCGGGGACCAGCACAGGTCTGTATACCATGCCCTATACGACAAGGAATACAGGTGCGAATTTTGATCAAGTTCGGCTGACGTGGTCTACGGCCTGTAAAGGCAAGGTTCGGGTGACGGCGCGGATTGATAACCCGATCTAGTCAATGATGTGTGATGAACTGATAGCAGGGTGCAGTGATGCGCCCTGCTTTTTTGTGGGCACCCGGTTTTGTAGCTTGACCTCTGTTGTCTTGTGGCGCAGCCTTGGTCAAGGTTTTGCAACAGGAGAACGATATGCGACTGATAGGTTTGGCAGGAGTGGTTTTGGCTTTGGGATTTTCGGCGGGGCTTCCGGTGGCGGCAATCGCCGAAAACAAGCCGGTGAATATTGGCCCCGGGGTGATGTCTGTTCAAATTGAAACCGGGACTGGCCCCGTTGAAATTTCACGCATTCAGGATAACCAGAACCGGCTGAGCGGGGATTGGGCACGCACATCGCGCCCCTGTCCGAATTTCTGTGTGCAGCCGATGATCCCTGCCGAGGGGGTTACCCCGATTGGCGAGCAGGAGGTGATCGCAATGTTGCAGGATCCGGCTGCCGTTGTTGTCGATAGCCGTGTGGCCAAGTGGTATTATGACGGCACCATTCCAGGTGCTGAGCATATACCGTTTACTGAAGTGGCGGACCGTTTGGACGAGTTGGGCTGCGAGATAGATTTTGACGGCTGGATTTGTGACGGTGCCAAATCTGTGGCGTTGTTTTGCAACGGGCCGTGGTGTGGGCAGTCGCCAACCGCCATCCGCGCGATGATCAGTGTGGGGTATCCTGCCGACAAGATATATTATTATCGCGGCGGGATGCAGGCTTGGCGTATGCTGGGCCTGACAGTGATCGAGCCAAAAGACGGATAAGTCAGCCACAAACCAGTCAGCCAGGGAGGCCAGCCAATGATAACAATTTCAAAAGACAATGACGTTCAGACGGTTGTCACCACATTCGAGGTGACGCCGGGCACCTGTCAGGATTTGCTGGATGAATTGAAGGCCGCTTGTGATGATTTCGTCAGCAAGCGGCCCGGGTTTGTCGGGGCGGCCATGCATGTGAATGACGCCCAGACGCGGATTGCCAATTATGTGCAATGGAAAACCCGCGATGATTTTCAGGCTATGCTGCGATCGGATGAAATGCGCGGCTATCACCAGAAATTCAACACGCTGTGCAAGAATTTCGAGCCGGTGATGTATGACGTGGTTGTCAGCGTTGGCTAGAGGCCAAGGCGGCTGATTTGGCGGCCWGATCCTGCGCGTAGGGCCTGTCGGGCGCTGCGGCTAAAGGCCCGATCGGCCTTGCCTTTGACCAGCCACGAGAATGCAAAAGCCCAGATACCGATGGCCTCGAGCCAGAGAACCAGATTCCAGTCGATCACTATGGCCCGCATATCGGGKCTGCCTTTTRCTTTCAGATAGTATGTGATGGTGATCAGGGTGGTCGAAACCAGGACGATCTGCCCGCACCAGATATAAATCCGCCGCCGACGCGGGCTGGCGGTTTTGGGGAATTTGTAGTAACAAAACACCCCGAGGCAGATGAAAAACGTCAGGGCCGAGGCGTAGTGGAATATCGAGCTGACCTTCAGGCCAAGGGCCACTTGGGAAACGGTCACAACGGTCTGGCTCTCATTCGGAAACAGCGCCAGGCCGAAGGCCGATATGCCCGCAAGTGTTGCGACCCAGTCGTCAGAAATCCACTCGCCTTTGGCGGGTTTATATCCCTTGTGGGAAATCAGGAAAATCCCGATGGCAAACAGGGTGCCAACCAAAATGCCAACGGCACGGCGCACACGGTGTACGTTAGAACCAGATCACATGGGTAGAGGCGGGGCTGTGGCGGTATCATTGTGCATTATATGGGCCTGCTAAAAACGAAAAGTGAAAAAMGGCACGCTAAAAAAATGAATTTTAGCGCCGGAAGGTTCGCATTTCAAGGCTGGCGTCAGAAACTCTTCCAAAACCCTAGTTTCAGGCTTTGGGTGTCGTCCCCTGACAGGCCTTTGACAAAACCGATTTCGATCTTGTTGGAGCCGCCACCGATAGACCAGACCAGCGAGGGGGCGAATTTGGCATAGGTGGGGCCGTTAACGGTYTTGCCGGTTTGCAGTTGCCAGATCAGCATCAAACGGTCCGTGGGTTTCATCCCCCAGGTAAAATCGGCGCTGTAGCTGGTGCCGGATTGGCCTGGCACATCAAGCGAGGTGCTGATCACTGTTGCGGCCGAGGCGTCAACCGACAGCCAGCCATTTTTCAATCCACGCCCCCAAGAGACGCCGATTTTGACCAGTGCCTGTTGCGTCGTGGTGCCCCACGGGTTTGGAATGGATTTTATCCCCGCCCCGAACGTCACGGCCACGCGCGCCGGGCGGTCGGTTTTGCCAATAGGGTGACGGATGAACAGATAGGCCTCGGATACGCTGCCCGACGCCACCAGATAGCCGTCAAACCCGACCGTCAAACGCGGCGTCAGCCCATATTCGGCATAGAGCGAGGTGTCGGTTGCATATCGGGTTTCGGGCAGCGTCGAAATGCTGTTGGACCRCGACAAAAACACCGCGCTCTTTTCCTGCAACCACGCGCCGGACTGTGCCATTGTTGGCAAGACCAGTAATGCCAACAGGGCCAATATACGTAACATCCACACCTCCTATCCCCGCATTAAACAGTCATTGATAATGGTAAACAGGTGGTTAATTTTTGGAAAATGTGGTTGATATGGGTCATAGAGGGTGTTTGCATCTGTGTGTATAATCGGTTCGAAACAAAGGAGACGACATCATGTATAAAAATATTCTGGTACCCGTTGCCCTGGATCACGGGCATGGCACTGCCGAGGCGATGAAAGTGGCGCGAAGGTTGTGCGCCGAGGGGGGTAAAATCACCCTGCTGAGCGTGGTCGAGGCGGTCCCTGGCTATGTGGCCAGTTATCTGCCCAAAGGCCAGATGGACAAGAACCGCGCCGAAGTTGAAGCCAACCTGAAAGCGGATGCGGGCGGGGTTAAAGATGWGCAGACCAGGGTGATCATCGGTCATGCTGGCTCCTCGATTGTGGATTATGCCAAGGATCAGGATGTTGATCTGATCGTCATTGCATCACACAAACCGGGGTTGCAGGATTTCTTCCTCGGCTCCACTGCGGCGCGCGTTGTGCGCTATTCGCAATGTGCGGTGCATGTGCTGAGGTAGCTTGAGCGAAACCAATCTGTGCGGTAAACAAGCATTCACCCTGTTGCCCGAGGCAGCGTTCAGTTACGTTAATGCGTTCGGACATCAGGGTGGATCCATTTGGTTTGGTTTTGCTTTTATTCTGGGTATTGAACCCGACAGTTGGCCACACCGGCATTCATCTGGCGCATGGCGGCTGGCAGGCGTTTCTTAAGGTTTGCCAGCTTGCGCCGTTCCTCGGCCACGTTGATGGAAACGGGGGTTTCGATGGTGCGGTATTGGGTGTGGAAACACCGATAGGGCTTTGAGTTTTTATCATAACAAATATCGGGTGCTTCATAGGCTTGTTGCGAGCGGTGGATCGCATAGCCACGGGCGATATTGCCTTGGGTGGTGCTGATGCCGCTGCGAATGCTGCGCACCTCGTTTGAGGCGGTGTTGATGCACTGTTCCTGCGGCGTGGCGCAGGCGGCAATCAGGGCGAGGGCAGGGAGGAGGGCGAAGTGTTTCATAACAGGGTGTTTCCGTTTGGATGTGCGTCCGGGGCGGAGTGTTGGGGATTTGAGGGGGGATGTCAAATGTTGGGGGGTAAGTATTGAAGGCTCGAGTGCTGTGGAGTGGCAAATTGGTATTTAGGTGAAGCCTATGCTTCTTCTGAGAGTGTCTGATCTTCTGTGTATGAGTAATTTGGTCCATGCTTCTGCAACGAAGGAGCATGACAACGATGACAATTTCCAAGGACTTATTAGACCAA
>NVTS01000061.1 GCA_002732995.1 Marinosulfonomonas sp.
CAAAGGCGATGGAGAATATAGAATTATGTTCTGGTTAGGTCAATGGATAGCATATCTATTACCAATGTTATTTATACTTTTAAGCAGATCAAGTAAAAGTGAGAGCATTTTAAAGCTTGCAGCTGTATTAGCATTAGTGGGTCTAGCAATCGTTAAACACGTATGGCTAATTATTCCACAATTATTACCAATGAGTTAAGGAGAGAATTTTAATGTATTTACAAAGTAGAAGAACATTTTTAAAAGGCGCTGCATTTACTGTTGCAGGTGCTGCTTTAGTTAAGGGTGTATTTACAGCTGACGCAATCGCCGATTCAGTTAGTGAAAGTAAGTTCACAAATACTCCTGATAGTCTTTCATTTTATCCTCCAATGGAAGAATGGGCTGACTTTAAAGAGTTAGATGGAGATGACTGGAAACGTGGGGGTATTGACCGTCATGGTGTAAGAAGTGAAGAAAATCCTGATGGAATTGAAGTTAATGATTACACTATCGTTCCTACAGCATGTTCAAACTGTGAGGCATCTTGTGGTTTAACTGCATGGATTGATAAAAAAACTTTCACAGTTAAAAAGTATATGGGTAACCCACTCCACCCAGGATCTCGTGGTCGTAACTGTGCAAAAGGTTATGCAGCTCAATCTCAAATGTATGATCCAGATCGTATGCGCAAAGACATGATCAATGATCCTGATAACTAGGAAAAAGGGCCGGTTTTGGATATCCTTGCGATAACATCCATGCGTAATGAGGGGCCCCATTGTCTTGAATGGATTACCCACCATCTGGCAGCGGGTGTTGGCCACTTTTTGATCTATACAAACGATTGTGATGATGGCACGGATCTGATCCTTGATGAGCTGGATAAGGCCGGATTAGTGACACATATCCGCCAGTCACCCAAAGGCAAACGCACTGTGCAATGGCAAGCGTTGAAGCATGCTTCGGACCATCCATTGGTGGCGGCTGCCGACTGGGTTTTGGTTACGGATTGTGACGAATTTATCAACCTGCGTGCGCCGCTGACCACGCTGCAAAGCCTGATCGAAAAACTGCCCAAAGGCACTGATGCTGTTGCCATGCCGTGGCGATTGTTTGGCCATTCCGGTCAGATTGAAATGCGTGATGAATTGACGATCCGGCGCTTTACACGCGCCGCACCTGTCGACGTTCAGCTGCCACTGGCCCATTTCTTTAAATCCCTGTTTCGCCCGTCTGCATTCCGCCAAATCGGGGTGCATCGCCCCAAACGCGCCAAGGACCGCTTGCCGCATTGGATTGATGGCGGTGGCAACCGTCTGCCAGAGGATTTCGCCAAAAAGGATGGTCGGATTAATATGTTTGGCATTCCAACCAGCACAGAACTGNTGCAGCTAAACCATTATTCATTGCGGTCTGCTGAATCCTTTATGGTCAAACGCGCCCGCGGGTTGCCCAACCATATGGAGCGGGAGATCGGGCTGGGCTATTGGGCTGAACGGAATTTCAATACTGTTGAAGATAACAGCATTCATCGCATGGTAGCGGCAACGCAAGTCAGACTGGATGAGCTAAGGCAAGATAAAACAGTCTCTAACCTGCACAAAAAAGCCTTTGAAATACATCAGGCCCGTTTTAACGAAATGATGACCAACCGGGCTGATATTCAGCTGTTCTGGCACTTGTCACTAAACGCCAGCAGCCAACCACCGACACCTGCGCTGGCCCGAACCCAGATCAGCCGGATTATAGAGGCCCAGCAATCAGATGGCTAAAGCCGCAAAAAAATCCGATGTGTTTCTGCGCCACACCCTGAATGTGCAGCAGGCGAGTGACGTTACATTGCTTGACGCCATTGCGCGTCCCGATGGTGAAAACCGCACTATGCAGCTGTTCTTTGCCACGGGCACCCCGCCGGATCAATTCCGTGCTGGCACGGGGCTCGAAATTAGCGACCTGCGCAGCATTGGCGACGCCCCGATGTTGAACTGCATCGCTAAAGGCAGCAATGGCGCCGTGACGATAAACATTGCTGACACCATGCTGAAAATAAAATCCGAAGCCCCTGAAACGGACCTGTTTGCAGGGCTGAACGTTGGTTTCGTCATTCGCAACGGGGAATCGATTGAAACCACGCTGGATTGGCTGAATTACCACGTCACGCATCACGGGATGAATGCCGCACTGATATTGGATCGTGCCAAACCGAACAGCGATAAACCCTATGGCAACCAACTGAAAAACAAAGCGGCCGAGATCAAGGGGCTGAAACGCCTTGTGCTGCTTGATAGTAAAGCGCCGCTAGGCAAGCCCAATCTGCCCGCAGAATCGCATCCCTTTAATGTCCCGGGTGCACCGGGCAAGGACCGGATGAAAATTCCGCTAGGCGACGCGTGGAATTCTCCGCTAGGTGAGTTGCAGCTGTTTGAATTGGTCCGTGCACGGTTCCTTGACCATGCCCGCGCCGTGATGAACATCGAAATGTATGATCTGGTGGTGATCCGCAAAGGAAAAAACATCTTTGACCGTGCGGTTGCCGCCAGCCAAGGGTGCATCCAGATGGACGGGCACCAGATTTACCCGTGGCGTGTTCGTAATAATAAGGCCGCGAGATTTGGTGACCATATTTGCCGCCAGTTTGATGCCAAAGGCACGCGCCGGCGTTGGTGCATCGCGCCCGCCACCGCCAAGGAAAATGTGGTTTGGCGGCTGATCCGCGTGGTTGGCGCGGCCCCCGCTCCGGACGAGGCCGCATCATATTTGCGTTGTATGGCCCTGCGCCACCCGACCGATACCGTGTCGAAAATTGTGCCTAAAACCAGCCTGATCGAAGATGAAAACCTGCTGACCCTGTCTAAAAAGATATTCAACCACAAACCGGTGCGCACCCCCGAAGAAAACGCCGGTAAAAAATGCCGCGATACCAACCGCACTGCTATCGTCACCACGATGAAAAACGAAGGCCCGTTTATCCTTGAATGGTTGGCTTATCATCGTGCCATCGGGGTTGAGGATTTTCTGATCTATACCAATGATTGCACGGATGGCACCGACACCATGCTGCAAATGCTGCAAGATAAGGGTTTTGTCCAGCACCGCGAAAATCCGTTCAAAACCAGCGGGTTAAAACCACAGCACGCAGCCCTACAGGCATCTGATGACGAGCCGATGATACAGAATGCCGATTGGTTAATCTGTATGGATGTTGACGAATTCATCAACATTAAATGCGGCGACGGGCGGCTACCTGACCTCTATGAGGCCATCGGTGACGCCAACATGATCTCGATAACCTGGCGGCTATTTGGCAACAGCGACATCCATGAATTCAAAGACGGCCTGATTATCGAGGATTACGATCTTTGTGCCCATGAATTGATCCGCAAACCACATCAGGCGTGGGGCTTCAAAACCCTGTTTCACAACGTCGGTATTTTCAAAAAGATGGGCGTGCATCGGCCAAAGGGGCTAAAGCCGCAACTGTGGGAAGACATCAATTGGGTCAACGGGYCCGGAAAACCGATGCCGAGCAACATGTATCGCAATGGCTGGCGGTCGACCACCGCGACCTATGGCTATGATCTGGTGCAATTGAACCATTACGCCGTACGTTGTGCCGAGAGTTTTTTAGTGAAACGTGATCGTGGACGGGTGAACCATGTCGACCGTGATCAGGGCATGGCCTATTGGTTTCGGATGAACAACAACGCGATGAAGGAACACACCATTCAGCGGATGGTCCCCGCTGTTCGTGCCGAACTGGACAAACTGATGGCGGATCCGGAAATTGCCGCTGCGCACAATCATTCCGTCAAGATGCATAGCGCCAAAATCAAGGAGTTGAAGGCGGGTAAAAACTATGCTGCGTTCTACAAAGAACTAACCAGCACGCGCCTTGAAAAATTATCCAAAATGCACGCCCATTTCGGAGCCAACATTTTTCTTCTCGGGCCCGAGCTGGTGCCCGACGAAATTGTAAATAAAAACCCGGACGAGGAATTCTTTTTCACTGTCGATAAAGGTGAAACGACTCATTAGTCACCGGGTGGTAACAGAGGATTGCCTATTGTTTCCCTTGCGTTGACAAAACCATCAACAAACGGCATGTTTTGCGCAATACGAGCACAGTAGCATCGCAAAAACGAATAGGCCAAATGGCTGGTAACATTGAGGAATTTCATGGCACTCCCGACAATAGGCACTCTCTGGATTGGTCCTGAACTTAGTTGGCTGGAACAACTGTGCCTGCAATCATTCCTAGATCACGGGCACGAGGTGGTTCTTTACACCTATGGCAAAGTCAAAGGCGTGCCAAAGGGTGTGAAAATTGCCGATGCCGATGACGTGCTGCCCAGCAAGAAAATTATCCGCCATGCCCGCACCGGCAGCCCTGCCTATCATGCCGATGTGTTCCGGCTGCATATGCTGAAACAGACCGATTATATCTGGGCCGATACCGATGCCTTTTGTTGCCAGCCTTGGGATATCAAAAAAGGTAAACATTTCCACGGCTGGATTTCCGATAACAAACCAATGGTGAATAACGGTGTTTTGCGCCTGCCCAAAACCAGCAAAACCCTAAAGGCAATGTTGAAGTTCACCAGCGATGAATACCCGATCCCCCCGTGGTATAGTGACCAAAAGCAAAAAGAATTGCAGGATCTAAAAAATGCCGGAAAGGGAGTGCATGTTTCCTTATTGCCTTGGGGGGTTTGGGGTCCTGATGCGCTTTCCTGGTTTCTTAAGGATACTGGTGAAATTAAACATTCCAAACCCGGCCATGTAATTTATCCTGTGCCGTTTGCTATAACTGGCGTTACCCTTAACCCAAACCGCGCGCAAAAAGCACGAGATCTGATCAAGGAAGACACCCTTTCAATCCATTTCTGGGGCCGCCGGTTTAGAAATATTGCTATTAAATACGGTGGTGAGCCAGCCGAGGGCAGCTATGTTGCAGAGCTGTGTAAGCGCCATAAAATATACCCTGAAAAGACAGCGCATATGATGCGAAAACCGTATATTATTGATCCAATAAAAGATGTGGATTTTTCCATGTTTGACGATGCTGATGTTGCTAACCTGGTTTTGCAACGCTCCGAGGTTGGCAATGTCGGGCAGGAAATCCGCGACTGGCTGGATGGCAATGATGCACCGTTGCAGAAATACGCTCAGGAAAACCGTGATGCTATTCTGAATGAAACACTCGAAGTGGCCCGTCGTGAATGTGAATTCTTTGTTGAATCAACAGACGATCCAAAGCCGAAAAAAATCGCCGATATTGGATGTGGTTATGCCTTTGCCGATCTGTTTTTGTATCATCGCTACAAATCCGACATCATCCTGATCGATATCGAGGAAAGCAAGGAGCGTCACTTTGGGTTTGCTGATTCTGGTTCGGGCTATGCCAGTCTGGATAAGGCGTTGGAATTTTTGACCAAAAACGGGGTGCCGGAAAAGAAGATCACTCTGATCAACCCGAACAAGAAAAAAGTGTCTGGGATTGGCAAGGTCAATCTGGCCATTAGCCTTGCGTCTTGTGGTTTCCATTACCCCGTTTCTACCTATGAGGAATTTTTCAACACCCAAATAGCAAAAGATGGTGCTGTGGTTCTGGACATTCGCAAAGGGTCTGGCGGAATTGGCGCAATGAAAGCATTTGGCGAGGTTGATGTGCTGGAGAAACACGAGAAATATTCAACAACATTAACTAGGGTGGGCGGCTGAACATGACAAAGATACTAGAAATTTCAGGTGTCCGGATTCCATATGATGATTCCATCATCACTCCGAAAATTGCGCGATCAATTGAAAAAGGCCGTTACGAAAATGATGAGGTTACAGGCACACCAAAATTTATAAAACCCGATGATAGGGTAATTGAACTTGGCGCTGGTATCGGGTTTATTTCAACTTTTATAGCGACGAGCCTGGGCGTGAAAAACGTCATGTGTGTCGAGGCGGATCCAAATTTATGCAAATTTATCCGGACTGTTCATAAAGAAAACGGCGTCACAACGGCTGAGGTTCGAAATGTAGTAGCCCTGAATGATGCAGGTGGTGTTGGCACGATCGATTTTTATGTGCGCGAGCCATTCTGGTCGTCATCGCTTGATGGTGAAGATGAGTATGTAAAATCTGTAGAAGTGCAAACGATACATTTATCGTCGCTGATCAAGGAGTTTAATGCCAACACTCTGATTGTTGACATAGAAGGTGGTGAGCGCGATTTGTTTTCACCGCTTGATTTGACGGGCATTGATAAGGTTTTTCTGGAAATCCATACCCGTAAAATCAAGCGGATCGGCATAAAGATGTGTTTTGATGCGCTGTCTGATTGTGGTTTTGCCTATGATCAGCAGGTTAGTCGTGGCGGGTCAGTTTTATTCCGTCGAATTCCAAAATGGCAATTAAAGGCCCACGCCAGTGATAAAGGTTGATATCCCTACCACAATTGCTGCGTTGGATCTGGATGAAGTTGGCAGCGTTGCTGATATTAATGGCGGGTCTATCGATCTGGCCCTTGCTTTGCACCAAAGATTTGCCAGTAAAATCTATCTGATATGTCTTGATGCAAAAGGGCAGTTTGTTGATCTGCCAAAGAAACAGGTTGCCGCCTATCAAAAGAAACTGATTGCGGCCGGTGTTGGCAAATCAGACATTAACGTGGTTACTAAACAGCATCAGTTACAATCCTACGACGTGCTGGTTTCGATCGATAGTTTTGGATCATCCAACAATATCAAGTCGATCACCAAGTTAATGGATAAAGTTTTGCATGCCCAAAGCCGGATGGTGGTCGAGGTGCGTAAGGGCTCGGGTTCTTATCCGTTTTTAGGAAATTATGGGGGCTGTAATTCCCTGATGATTCCAACGAATGATGCCAACGGGTTGGTTGTTATGTCGATTGAGCCAAAACCAGAACCAGCTGGTGAATGGTCTAATATTGCCAAAAAACTGGCGGGCAAAGATGGGTTCTTTACTGATTGTGGTGAGCATTCGTTTCTTTATATTCCGCGCGGTGAAACGCTTGTCGTAACCTTTGATAATCTTGATATAGCCATGACAAAAAGGGTGGAGCGAAGGCCGTGGGGCTTTGAATTTATCGAATCCGAAAACTGGTCGATGCTGGGCGTCATGGCCAACGGCTGGACCTGGTTTCGCGACGGGGCGGTGACGGACGAATTCAACCGCCTTCGTGACTGCGGGTTTTTCGATCAATTCAAACGCGTGGTGTTTTACGGTGCCTCTATGGGTGGCTATGGCGCTGCGGCCTATTCGGGTGCTGCCAAAGGCTCCACCGTGTTTGTGATCAGCCCGCAATCGACCTTGGACAAGGAGATCGTGCCGTGGGAAATGCGGTATAAAAAGGTCTGGTCGCGTGATTTTTCAGGCGAATATGGCGATGCCTCGATTTCCAGCCAATCATCGGAAAACGTGCACCTGATGTATGATCCCTACGTTGCCCCCGATGCCGGCCATGCCGCACGGTTTACGGGCAAAAACGTTACCCATTGGCGTTGCCCTCTGCTTGGCCACCGGCTGGGATCATCCTTGCAGCAAATGGGTATCCTTCAGGAAATTGCCCGCAAATCCATCCTTGGTGAACTTGATCAATTGACGTTCTATAAACTCCTGCGCAAACGTCACACATTCCCGCGCTACCAGCGGGAGCTGGCCAATCTTGCACTGGATCGCAACCGCCCCGAATTGGCGCGCCGTGTTTGCCGTTTTGTGCTGGCACAACGCAAAGACAGGTTTTTCCAGAAAATGCTGGCCCGCATTGCCAATGATTAGAGCCAAACCAATTCAACTGGGTTCAAAAGTTTATCACCCGCCCAAGGCAGCGTTTGCAAAGTATAACGCGTTTGGGCGGGATGATGACTGCGATTAGATTGGTTTCGCTTTTGCAACAGCTTGAGCCGCCTTTGATAATAGTGATACGTTGGCGCAGGCATGAAATTGACTAGGTAGCAGCAAGAATGCGTACGGATATTAACATCGTTTACCATCTGGGGGCACCCCATACCGATAATGAACTGATAACGTGGTCTTTGCGAAAAGATGCGGCTTTACTGGCGGAAAATGGCGTCATGATACGGCGGCCAAAAGAATACAGGCCGCTTCTAAGCGGAATGATTGCCGAATTAAAAGGCGACCAGCCATCAATCGTCGATCAGGAAGCCTTGCTTGGATCAATTATCAAAAACCAGGAGGTTGACCGGCTGATTATGTCGAACAGCAAGTTTCTGGGTGTGCCGTCATGGATGTTCTACGGCGGCACATTTTATAGAAATGCGGCCAACAATACCGCAAGGATCCGCGATTTATTCCCCGACAACCCTTGCGAGTTTTTCCTTGGAATATCCAATCCGGCAAATTTTATTCCTGCTGTGTTTACGGCACAGACCGAAAAGAAATATGAGCAGTTTATAGACAAAACAGAATTGGCAACTGTCCGCTGGTCTGACGTTATTTCCAGCATTCAAAAGGAAAACCCTGAGTGTCCGATCACCGTTTGGTGCAATGAGGATACCCCTATAATATGGCCCACTATTTTGCGTGAAATCGCAGGATTAGACCCGCAAACCCGCCTTCAGGGGGAACTTGATGTCATTCGTAAAATCATGTCGCAGGACGGGATCGATCTGTTGGTCAAATATCTGGATGAACGTCCTGATCTAAGTGAAATCCAGCGCCGAAGGATCAGGGGAATTTTTCTGGAAAAATTCTTTCTGGATGAGGCGGTAGAAGAAGAAATAGACCTGCCCGGTTGGACAGAAGATACGGTTGATGCACTGACAGAAATATATGACGATGACATCGAGCGAATAGATCATTTGCCCGGCGTAAATTTTATATCATTATAGGCTGGAGAGCTGCGATAAAACCCCTGAATTAGGCTCTATTAACCCACAATCATAAGGCTTCCAGCTATGCGCACCGCTCTCGTCACCGGATCAGCAGGATTCATCGGATACTTCACTTGCAAGCGCCTACTTGAGGCCGGTTTTCGCGTGATCGGCCTAGATGCAATGACCGATTACTACGATGTAACACTCAAAGAACGTCGCCACGCGATGCTGCTTCAGGGGCCGAATTTTTCGGCGGTAAATGCGCGGATTGAAGAGCCGGATATGCTCAAATGCCTAATGCGGGACGAAAAGGTTGATGTGGTTGTCCACCTCGCCGCCCAAGCTGGTGTTCGCTATTCCATCGAGGATCCGAAATCCTATGTTCAGGCGAACCTGCTGGGGGCTTACGAACTGCTCGAGGCGGCCCGTGCGCACCCGCCAGAGCACCTGTTGATGGCTTCTACCTCATCGGTCTACGGCGCAAATACCAAAATGCCCTATAAGGAAACCGATAAGGTCGACACCCAGATGTCGTTCTACGCCGCCACCAAAAAAGCCAACGAGGCGATGGCACATTCCTATGCCCATCTTTACGACATCCCGACCACCATGTTCCGGTTTTTCACCGTCTATGGCCCGTGGGGACGTCCCGATATGGCCCCGATCCGGTTCGCCAAAGCGATCTATGCAGGGGACGCGATCGACGTTTATAATCACGGTAAAATGAAACGAGATTTTACCTATGTCGAGGATCTGTCTGAGGGCATCCTGCGCCTGATTGATGCAGCGCCCGTGCGCCCCGCAACCGAGGATGATATCGCGGATGATGATAGTCTCAGCGCTGTTGCCCCTTTTCGGCAGGTGAATATTGGTAACGCCGAACCCGTGCCGCTGATGGAGTTCATCGCCGCGATGGAAGCTGCCATCGGGGTTGAGGCCAAGAAAAACTATATGGACATCCAGCCCGGTGACGTGCCCGCCACTTGGGCCGACATTACMCTGCTGAAACGCCTGACTGGATTCGCCCCGTCAACCGACGTTCGCACGGGGGCCAAACRTTTCGTTGAGTGGTATAAGGAATATTACAAACAGGAGTGATAGATTCCCCCCTTGCAGACTCCGCCGCATTCCCCTATATCCCTCTTAACAGCGGCGCGCTGGCTTCCACCCCWGCGCCCACCGGAATTCATAACGGGCCGCGCGCCCGTTTTTTTGTGCGTAGATATCGCAACTGGAATGAAATGACAGACCTGATCGCCAAAGCAGCTATCGACCGCAAACTGGCCGAAATAATCCAACCCGTCATCGAGGGTCTGGGGTATGAACTGGTGCGCGTGCGGATGCAGGGTGGCAAAACCAAAGCGCTGCAAATCATGGCCGAACGCCCCGATGGTGGCATCGAGGTTGATGATTGCGCCAAAATTTCGACAGCGGTTTCCGCCATTCTGGATGTCGAGGACCCGTTTGAAGACCCCTATGCGCTGGWAGTGTCCAGCCCCGGCATTGACCGCCCGCTGACCCGTTTCAAAGACTTTGATATGTGGAACGGGTACGAGGCCAAGATTGAGACAGACGAGTTGGTCGATGGTCGCCGCCGCTTTAAGGGCCTGCTTGCTGGCACCAATGACGACGAAGTTCTGATTACTATTGCCGAGGGCACAATCGGGCTGAAATTCGATTGGTTGTCTGACGCGAAACTTGTTTTGACGGATGAGTTGATTGCCGAGATGTTGCGCCAGCGCAAGACAAGCGGCATTATCAACGAAGACGATTTCGACGATATTGAAACCACTGATACAGACACCTAAGAGGGCTGAAAATGGCTATTACCAGTGCAAACCAACTAGAACTGTTGCAAACCGCCGAGGCGGTCGCACGCGAGAAAATGATCGATCCCGAACTGGTGATCGAAGCGATGGAAGAAAGCCTCGCCCGTGCTGCGAAATCGCGCTACGGCATGGAAATGGACATTCGGGTGTTCATTGATCGCAAGACTGGCAAGGCCACGTTCAAACGGTTCCGCACTGTTGTGACCGAGGAAGAGCTGGAGAATTACCAAGCCGAGTTCACAATCGACCAAGCTGGCGAATACTTGGACAACCCTTCCATCGGGGACACATTTGAAGAAGAAGTCCCGCCAGTTGAAATGGGCCGTATCGCCGCGCAATCCGCCAAACAGGTGATTTTGCAAAAGGTGCGTGAAGCAGAACGTGATCGCCAGTTTGAAGAGTTCAAGGATCGCGCTGGCACCATCATCAACGGCGTAGTCAAACGCGAAGAATACGGCAATGTCATTGTTGATGTGGGTCGCGGCGAAGCCATCCTGCGCCGCAACGAGAAGATCGGCCGCGAGAGCTATCGCCCGAATGACCGCATTCGCTGCTACATCAAAGAAGTGCGCCGAGAAGTGCGCGGCCCGCAGATTTTCCTGTCACGCACCGATCCGCAGTYCTTGGCCGAACTGTTCAAAATGGAAGTGCCGGAAATTTACGACAACATCATTGAAATCAAGGCCGTCGCCCGTGACCCGGGTTCCCGTGCCAAGATTGCTGTGATCTCGTATGACAGCTCAATCGATCCTGTCGGTGCCTGCGTTGGTATGCGCGGCAGCCGCGTGCAGGCTGTTGTGAACGAACTTCAGGGCGAGAAAATCGACATCATTCCATGGAACGAGGATGCACCGACCTTCCTTGTGAACGCATTGCAGCCCGCCGAGGTGACCAAGGTTGTTTTGGATGAAGAAGCTGAGCGCATCGAGGTTGTTGTGCCTGACGAGCAGCTGTCACTGGCCATTGGCCGCCGTGGTCAGAACGTGCGTCTGGCCAGCCAGCTGACTGGTCTGGACATCGACATCCTGACTGAAGCAGAAGAATCAGAGCGCCGTCAGAAAGAATTCACCGAGCGCACATCCCTGTTTATGGGCGCCCTTGATGTGGACGAATTCTTTGCGCAGCTTCTGGTTGCCGAAGGGTTCACTTCGCTTGAAGAGGTGGCTTACGTCGAGGTTGAAGAACTGCTGGTGATCGACGGTGTTGATGATGACACAGCCAGCGAGCTTCAGGCGCGTGCACGTGATAATCTGGAAGCCGCCAACAAGCAGGCAATGGATCGCGCCCGGGAATTGGGTGTCGAGGACAGTCTGGTTGAATTCGAGGGTCTGACACCCCAAATGCTGGAAGCACTGGGCGAGGATGACGTGAAAACATTGGAAGATTTTGCCACCTGTGCCGACTGGGAGTTGTCCGGTGGCTGGACCACAGTGAAAGGCGAGCGTGTCAAAGACGACGGCGTGCTTGAAAAATTCGACGTATCATTAGAAGAAGCGCAAAACATGGTGATGACCGCGCGTATCCAACTGGGCTGGGTTGATCCGGCGGATCTGGTGTCCGAGGAAGACACCCAAGCACAAGAAGATGGCGAAGCAACAACGGAGACTGAGGTCTGATCTCAGGCCTCAGGATTTGTTGAATGACTCGCGGTGGTCAAAACAAAAAACTCGATGCGTCGGAACGGCGCTGTATCGTTTCGGGCGATACACAGCCTAAATGCGGGCTGATCCGGTTTGTTGTGGGGCCAGACGATCAGATCGTGCCTGACCTGCTGGAAAAGCTTCCCGGGCGGGGCATCTGGGTTTCTGCTGACCGCAGCACGTTGGAGAAAGCCGTCAAAAAGGGGCTTTTTGCACGTGGTGCGAAACAGGCCGTAACGGTGCCAGACGGATTGAYCGACGATGTGGAAACCGGCCTTGTGCGGCGTGTTGTCGACCTGATCTCGCTCACCCGCAAAGCCAGCCGCGCGGTGATGGGATACGAAAAGGTCAAAAGCTGGCTGATGCAAGAACGGGCACGGGTTTTGATACAGGCGAGCGACGGCTCTATTCGTGGTAAAACCAAGTTACGAGCGCCTGATGGAGAGAACGCTTTTATCGGGGTTTTGACGGCGAGCGAATTGGGTTTGGCTTTTGGGCGGGAAAATGTGATACATGGCGCGCTTGCGGCTGGTGGACTCACAAAACGTGTTGTAGAGGAAGCAGCTAAGCTGAAAGGCTTGCGCAGAAATGCTGGTGGAAACGCCACCAAGAAGGGTTTGAGGACCACAGATGAGTGAAAATGACGGCAAAAAGACATTGGGCATCGGCGGCGGTGCCCGCCCCGGGAATGTAAAGCAAAGCTTTAGTCACGGGCGCACAAAGAATGTCGTGGTGGAAACCAAGCGCAAACGTATTGTTGTGCCAAAACCGGGCATGGCCAAGCCATCGGTGGGCGGTAGCAACAAGGTTGTGAAAAGCGATCCCGCCAAACGTCCTGCGGGCATTTCCGATGTGGAAATGGAACGGCGCCTGAAAGCACTGAAAATCGCCAAGGCCCGCGAAGTCGAAGACGCCGCAAACCGCAAGGCCGAAGATGATGCACGTGCTGCCGAGCGCGAACGCCGCAAGGCGGACGCCGAAGCGAAAGACCGTGAAGAAAAAGAACGCGAAGARCGTCTGAAAGCTAAAGCGGAAGATGAAGAGCGCAAGCGCGTTGAAGCTGCTGCCGTTGAAACACGCGCCAAAGCCGCTGTGCAACCCGCCGTAGCGGATGCCGGCGTATCGAATGCACCGCGTGGCGGTGGGGCTGGCAAGCCGTCATCGGCCCCTCGCAAGGCTGACCAAGAAGCCCGTGATCGCCAGAACCAGAATAAAAGTGGCAAAGGCCGCAATGATGGTCGACGCTCTGGCAAGTTGACGCTTAATCAGGCGCTGTCCGGTGACCGTGGGCGGCAGCGTTCAATGGCAGCGATCAAACGCAAGCAGGAACGCGCCCGCCTTAAGGCGATGGGCGGCACTGTCGAGCATGAAAAAGTAATCCGMGATGTTCAGGTACCCGAGGCGATTGTGGTTTCCGAATTGGCAAACCGCATGGCTGAACGTGTGGCTGATGTGGTCAAGGCGCTGATGAACATGGGCATGATGGTGACACAAAACCAATCCGTTGATGCCGATACTGCCGAGTTGATTGTCGAAGAATTCGGCCACAAGATTGTGCGTGTATCTGATGCAGACGTCGAGGATGTGATTCACGCGGTTGAAGACAAAGAAGAAGACCTGAAACCGCGCCCACCGGTCATTACTGTGATGGGCCACGTTGACCATGGCAAAACTTCGCTGCTGGACGCGATCCGCAAAACCAAGGTTGTGTCAGGCGAAGCAGGCGGTATCACGCAGCACATCGGTGCCTATCAGGTTGAAACCGAGGATGGCCAGCTGCTGACCTTCCTTGATACGCCCGGCCATGCCGCGTTTACATCAATGCGGGCCCGTGGTGCGCAGGTAACCGACATCGTTATTCTGGTGGTTGCGGCGGATGACGCTGTGATGCCACAAACGATCGAGGCGATTGCCCACGCCAAAGCAGCCGGTGTGCCGATGATCGTTGCGATCAATAAAATTGACCGTCCAAATGCCAACCCTGACAAAGTGCGCACAGATCTGTTGCAGCACGAAGTCATCGTCGAGAAAATGTCAGGCGATGTGCTGGATGTTGAAGTATCAGCGATTAATGGCACGGGTCTGGATGTCCTGCTTGAAAACATCGGACTTCAGGCTGAATTGCTTGATCTAAAAGCCAACCCCGACCGCGCCGCATCCGGCGCAGTAATCGAGGCGCAGCTGGATGTGGGCCGTGGCCCCGTGGCGACGGTTCTGGTTCAAAACGGCACCCTGCGCCGTGGCGACATCTTTGTTGTTGGTGAGCAATATGGACGTGTTCGGGCGCTGATCAACGACAAGGGCGACCGTATCGAGGAAGCTGGCCCATCTGTGCCGGTCGAGGTTCTGGGCCTGAATGGCACACCCGAAGCCGGTGACGTTCTGAACGTGGTGGATACCGAGGCACAGGCGCGCGAAATCGCTGAATTCCGCGCCCATGCTGCCAAGGAAAAACGCGCCGCTGTCGGGGCTGCTACCACGCTGGAACAGCTGATGGAGAAAGCCAAAGATGACGAGAACCTGACCGAAATGCCAATTCTGGTTAAGGCCGACGTTCAGGGTTCTGCCGAAGCGATCATTCAGGCGATGGCCAAGATCGGTAATGACGAGGTCCGCGTGCGGGTTCTGCATTCCGGCGTAGGCGCGATCACGGAATCCGATATTGGCCTGGCCGAAGCATCGGGTGCACCCGTGTTCGGATTTAACGTGCGGGCCAATGCGTCAGCACGGCAAACTGCCAACCAAAAGGGCATCGAGATTCGTTACTATTCGGTGATTTATGATCTGGTGGATGATGTCAAAGCTGCGGCCTCTGGCTTGCTAAGCGCCGAAATCCGCGAGAATTTCATCGGGTATGCGAAAATTCAGGAAGTGTTCAAAGTCACCGGCATTGGCAAGGTGGCTGGTTGTATCGTGACCGAAGGCATTGCTCGCCGGTCTGCCGGTGTTCGCCTGTTGCGGGATGACATCGTGATCCACGAGGGCACATTGAAAACCCTGAAACGGTTCAAGGATGAAGTGCCCGAGGTTCAGTCCGGTCAGGAATGCGGCATGGCGTTTGAAAAATACGATGACATTCGTGCTGGCGATGTGATCGAGATATTCGAGCGCGAAGAGATTGAACGCAATCTGGAGTGATCCTTGCGAACATTCGATAGAATAAAAGGGAAGGCCAGCGCCTTCCCTTTTTCTATTGGTAATAGTGATGTTTTCTTTACAGAGGTTTGCATTTAATGTGAGGCATAGAGCATCATAATTCACCCCAAATGTGGGTGAATTATGATTCAGGTTAAATGCAAATTGCTTTAGGCGGCCTACGAAACAGGGCTACCTTCATAGATTTTCGCACCGACGCGGACAGCAATTTCGCCATCAGATAAATTGCGAACAAAAACACCTTGAACGAAAACACAACTACCGAGCACGATTGTACGTAACATTATCCAAAACCTCCCCAGGTTGAAGCGGACTGTAAGTGAACCGTAACAACAAAAAATAGTGAACCACTACCGGCTGACGCCGGTAGCATCCCGTTTGGAATGTAATTCCAGGTACTGCATGATGATCTCGTCGGTCACATTCCCCGATGTT
>NVTS01000062.1 GCA_002732995.1 Marinosulfonomonas sp.
CAACCAATTCGCTATCCTATACCCCGAACGGTTCAACAGATGACCCGTGAAACCCGCATGGGCTAAGCCTCATACACAGAGTTTCGGATACTCCCGAATTTGTATATTGCGAAAGGGGTTCTCATGCATAGGGATTGGTTCCTGAACACCACGATCCGCAACATCAATTAGAAACCCCCTTAATATTGGCCACTGTAGCTAACGCTCCCAAAACTTCCTCAGGCGTACAAGTTAAATACAGTTGCTAGTTTTCTAGACGCGTAACATCTCCACGCACGCCTTCCCACGCCCCACCAACCAACGCTCGCCCCAACACCCGCGCCGGATCAGTCGGCGGCGGCATCACTACCCCCTCCAGCCGCACGAACCCGAACCGCCCGTAATAGGGCGCATCGCCAATCAACAACACCCGTTCCCAGCCTGCCGCAAACGCGATCGCCAAGCTCTCGCGGATCAGATACCCGCCCAGTCCCTCGCCTTGCCGCGTAGGATGCACCGCAATCGGTCCCAGCAACAACACATCGGCCCCGCCAACCAACACTGGCCAATAGCGGATCGCGCCGCCCAAAATGCCACCATCATCCCGCGCCACCAGCGACAGTTCCGCCACCGGATCAACACCATCACGCAGACGGTAGGATGGCAACGCCTCGCGCCCGGGTGCGAAGCACAGATCATACAGTGCCTCGACCTCCCACCAGTCATCTTTCGTTTCCTGCGCCAGCCTAATCACGCGCCWTATCCTTTTTCCGCTGGAAACCGCCCTAGCACGGCGTTATCCCTTGATCAAACACCAAGGAAGCGCGCCACATGTTCTATCAACCCAAAGACGGCCACTCGCTACCGCATAATCCCTTTGCAGCCATCATCTCGCCACGGCCGATCGGCTGGATATCAACCCGCAGCAAAGACGGCGTCGATAACCTCGCACCCTACTCGTTTTTCAACGCGGTGGCGTATGAGCCGCCGCAAGTGATGTTCGCCTCGACCTCGCGCAAACAGGGGCGCCACATGGGCAAAGACAGCGTGGCCAACATTGACGAGGTCGGTGTGTTTTGCGTCAACATCGTAGAATACGCCATGCGCGACGCAATGAACGCCACCTCGGCTTCCAACCCCGAAGGCGGAGATGAATTCAGCCACGCAAGCGTTGAGCGCGTTGAATGCGAAACCATCCCCTGTTCCCGCGTCGCTGGTGCCCCCGCAGCGCTGGAATGCAAACTGTCGCAAATCATTACCCTGACCGGCGAGCACAACCTGATCATCATTGGCGAAGTCACCGGTGTGCATTTGCGCGACGACTGCCTGATTGACGGCACCTTTGACGTGACCAAATACCAGCCGCTGGCCCGCCTCGGCTACCACGATTACGCCCGCGTTGACGATCTGTTCAGTTTGAAACGCCCCGACTAGCCCCATCATTGTTCCATAAATATCCCCCGCGCGGAGCGCATAGAATCTCTTTGCCAACTTTCGGGGTTTTGCTGCCCGCAACACTCATGCATTATCCCCCCGACACCATCAGGGGATAGATCATGACAGACACAGTAATCGGCATCATCGGCGGCTCGGGCGTCTACGACATCGACGGCCTTCAAGACGCCACTTGGCAAACCGTCGACAGCCCGTGGGGCAAACCCTCGGACGACATCCTGACCGGCACATTGGACGGCGTCAAAATGGCGTTCCTGCCCCGCCACGGACGCGGCCACATCCATTCCCCGACCACCGTGCCCTACCGCGCCAACATTGATGCGCTAAAACGCCTTGGCGTCACCGACGTGATCTCGGTCTCGGCCTGCGGGTCGTTCCGCGATGAAATGGCACCGGGTGATTTCGTCATCGTAGACCAGTTCATCGACCGCACATTCGCGCGCGAGAAATCCTTCTTTGGGGCCGGCTGTGTGGCCCATGTCTCGGTCGCTCACCCGACCTGCCCGCGCCTGTCCGACGCTTGCGAAACAGCCGCCAAAGACGCCAACATTAAAGTGCATCGCGGCGGCACGTACCTCGCCATGGAAGGTCCACAATTCTCGACGCTGGCCGAAAGCAAACTGTACCGCGAGGTCTGGAGCTGTGATGTGATCGGCATGACCAACATGCCCGAAGCCAAACTCGCCCGCGAGGCAGAGCTGTGCTACGCGAGCGTCGCCATGATCACCGACTACGACAGCTGGCACCCTGATCACGGCGAGGTTGACGTGACCCAGATTATCAAAACCCTGACCGGCAACGCCGTTAAGGCCCGCAACTTGGTGGCCCGCCTCCCCGCCCTGCTCACCGCCACCCGCCAACCCTGCGAACACCACTGCGACCGCGCCCTGGAATACGCCATCCTGACCGCCCCCGACGCCCGCGACCCCGCGCTGATGGCCAAACTGGATGCGGTGGCGGGACGGGTGTTGGGGTGAGGATGCCATGACCAAAGATGAAATCATAAACGAAATTCGCCGGATTGCCGAGGTGGACGGGAAACCGCCCGGGATGAGGAAATTCGAGAATGTTTCAAGTATTCCAAAATCTAAGTGGTTTGGCATCTATTGGACGAAATGGAGTGACGCATTATCTGATGCAGGTTTGTCCCCAAACAAGATAAATTGCGCAACGCCAACAGAGGTATTAGCTCAAGAGTATCTATCTTTGGTCGAATATCTTGGCCACGTTCCAACTGAGGGGGAAATGCGATTGCGTCGTCAGAACACCCCCAACTTCGCCAGTCATAATACTTTTCGTGATCGACTAGGGAAAAAGAACCAACTCCTAAAAGCCGTGATCGAATACGCCAAGGATAACGATTATCCCAGCAAAACCATTTCTATGCTTGAAGACGCGGTTACCCCTGAGAAGCCGCAGATTGAATCGAACGACACCCCCGAACTGCCCACCGGCTTCGTCTACCTTATGAAATCAGGTAAGCACTATAAGATCGGCCATACAAACTCGCTGGATCGCCGCCAGTATGAAATTGACTTACATCTCGCCGAAAAGATAGAACCGATCCATAGCATCGAAACCGATGACCCTAGCGGTATAGAAGCCTATTGGCATAACCGGTTTAAGGACAAACGCATGAACGGTGAATGGTTCTCGCTTACACCAAGTGATGTGAGAATATTCAAAAAGCGGAAATTCATGTAATCACGAATTAAGAAATGATCAATCACCCCACATGACCCGCTTCTCCCAAATCCCCGCCCAGACCCGCAGCATCCTGCTGATGATCGCCGCCGTCTTTGCCTTTACCGTGCTGGATCTGACCGCCAAATCCCTGACCATGCGCGCCGGGGTGATGCAAACCCTTTGGGCACGCTATGCAGGCCAAACCCTGATCGTGTTCATCATCATCCTGCCCAAACTGAAATCCCGATTACGCACCGCCTACCCCAAACTGCAACTGCTGCGCGCCCTGTTCATGCTCGGGGCCACCACGTTTTTTTCATCGGCTTGACCACCTTGGCCTGGCCGAAATCACCGCGATCATGRATATCAGCCCCGTGCTGATCACCTTGGGTGCGGCCCTGTYTCTGGGCGAGCGTTTCTGTGCCCGCCGCGCCTTCGGGGTCGTCATAGCCCTGATCGGTGCGATGATCATCATTCGGCTAGGCTCGGGTGTGCTATCGCTCTATATCCTCGCAGGCATCGGCACTTCAGCGGCGATGATCAGCTTTGCGACATTAACGTCGTTGTATGCGCGCGCGTGGTCCCGTATCAATCCACGGGGGCCGCTGGAGGCCCTGATGCGCAAGATCACCGAAGGGCACACAGAATGAAAACCGTCAAAGACTACATCCGCACCATCGTCGACTTCCCCCACGAGGGCATAATGTTTCGCGATGTCACCACCCTGTTTGCCGATCCGCGCGGCTTTCGCATGGCGATCGACCAGATGCTGCACCCCTATGCCGGTATGCAAATTGACAAGGTTGTTGGCCTAGAGGCGCGCGGGTTTATATTGGGCGGCGCCATCGCGCACCAGCTGACCGTCGGCTTTGTGCCGATCCGCAAAAAGGGCAAACTGCCCGGCGCGGTGATCTCCGAGGCCTACACGCTGGAATACGGCGAGGCGGTGATGGAAATCCACGATGACGCCATCAAGGCGGGCGAGCGCATTCTGGTGGTCGATGACCTGCTGGCCACCGGCGGCACAGCGGCGGCGGGGATCAAACTGATTGAACGCCTCGGCGGCGAGATCGTCTCGACCTCGTTTATCATAGACCTGCCCGAACTGGGCGGGCGCAAAGTGCTGGAAGACATGGGTATGGACGTGCAAGTGCTGTGCGAATTCGAGGGCGCATAACGCAATTTGCGCGTAACCCTTCCTTAAGCAGAATCGCTCTATAGATGTCTTGTCTGTTTGGGAGCAGACTCTGTTTGCAAAACAAAGATGAGCGCCCCGTCACCCCCGACGGGGCGTTCGCTTGTCCGGGCCCTAGGCTCAGACCTATTGATCCTGCACCATCAGCACGAAGTACAACTGTTTTCTTTTACAGGAAAGCCTTGCAATACTATGAGGCACGCTCATTAATTTATTGAGTTCCGGAAAAAGAAAGATTTACTGAAGTGGTCCTGCTTTTCAGGACAGGTTTGCGGCTTGGCTAAGATGCATCGGTTCTGTGTCCATGCCGCTTTTTGTGTTTCTGCTTGTTCGAAGTATGCGATGTCTGGGGGTCTCTTATCAAGGGCCGTGTGAGGCCGATCTGAGTTGTAGAATCCGATCCAGTTTTCAATGATCCGTTTTGCTTGGAACCCGTCGGTGATTTCGTGCAGCTAAACGGCCTCCTGTTTCAAGGACTGCCACAGTCTTTCGATAAAGATGTTGTCGMSRYAWCSRMYYCGMYMWYCTATWMCCSGMASGKKWYWRSWGMWRWCMCSKRRARSCMKMRWKGKYTWRRYSTYRKMYWCAGWSWWWSKSRTRMTCCMGCCAGCGCCTGTGTATTGGCTGCCCTGATCCGTATTCATGATTTCCGGCTTGCCGTATTTGGCCGCGCCGCAGGGTCGTAGCTTATCGGTAATGAAGCGTTTCGGGGCTCGCCCGTGCTTCTTCATTGGTCTGGTAAGCAAGCGTTTTGCAKCTGCCGTGTTGCATCAGCTCTGCAAGATGCCTCCACTTCGCGAAGGCTCAGATTGACCCGGCAATAAAGACAGACCGCACGGGCGATGATTTCTGGCGGGAAACGGTGGCGTTTGTCGTTGAGGCGTGATTTGGTCATCAGCGACACTTAACCTGCCAATGCCGCTTCCTGCAAATATTAGTAATTAATGTGACAACACCGTTGTTGGAAACATCTGCGATAAAAGCGGCACAAATACCATCATCAACGGGTTTTTGAAATTGCGCAGAGAAGTCTTCATTAACAAAATGGACTGGCAGCTCTTCTCTCATGCTGAAATCGAGTATGAGCAATATGACGCAATAACAACAACCTACGTAATAGCTCATGAGGGCGGACAAGTCGTCGTCGGCGCACGTCTTATTCGAACAGACAATAGGCTTGCGGCGGCATATGATGCGCGAACGCATTATCCCTATATGATAAGAGCAACCTTACATTTATATTGACGGCACACGGCAAGCCATTCACACCCGCCGGATTCACAAACTGGTTTAGGGATTGTGTCAATGAAGCCGGACTCCCGAAGGGGGAGACACTCCACATGGGATTATGGCCATTAGTGGTCACACAACGCTCCAAGAAGTCACCCGTTACACCGCCGCAGCAAACCGCGAACAGCTCGCCAAAGACGCAATGGCAACCCTAGAAAGGACCGGAACGAGAACAAAAACTGTCAAACCCAATGGTAAGGTTTGACAATTCGATGTCCAAACCCTTGGAACCATTAGGGTTGGAAGAGAAGGTGGCGGTGGGGGCGGTTCTGGGGGCGAACCTTCTCTGGAAACCGGTGTAATGGGTGCGAAACCCCACGAACTCTCATACATATTTTGTCGTTTCTGTATTTATGCGAGCGTCTGAAAACCTGCAAGCAATCGGTCATATCTGACAAATTCATTGCACTGTTTCCAACAAGCCCTGATTCCCCTTTGAATTCCACACGTAAGGGGCGAAAACCGCCCCTTTGATTTTCATTGGTCTGACAGGTGTTGCAAGCTTAATTGCTACCGGGTTTGCCACCCAAACCTTGCCCCATGCGAGGACGTTGACGCATATTTCCGGCTTGATGTTCCATGAATTCAGCTTGTGTGATTGTGCCGTCTCCATTGGCATCAATGGCCTCAAAGGCAGGCGCATTGGCCTGATTGCGACCCAAACCTCCGGCCGCTGCCTGATTATTGGCACGTGCTTGGTCAAACTCGGCGCGGCTTACGCCCCCGTCACCATTCAAATCAAATACGGCAAAAGGAACAGCCCCCTGCATGCCACCCATACCTTGCATGCCTTGCATACCGCCCATGCCCTGACCTTGCGGGGTGTTCATCGGATGCACCGCTGCAAATTCGGCCATGTTGATCACGCCGTCCTGATTGGCATCAAAGGCCTCGAATGTTGGCGCGTTGGCCTRATTGCGGCCCATTCCGCCGGAAGCAGCCTGACGTTTGGCGCGGACCTCGTCGAACTCGGCCCTTGTGATGGCTCCGTCATTGTTCATGTCGAAAACCGAAAACGGCAGCGGGTTGAGCCGATTTGCATTTTGTGCGTTGGCCGAAACAGTGGCCATGCCGGTTGCGGCAATCGCCAGTGCGGCTATCGTAATAAAGCGTTTCATGGTGTTCTCCTTTTCACCTTGGGTTCTGCAGGTTCTGCCCGACTCGTTGGGCGGCTACAGGGGAATCATAGGAGGCGAAGCTGAAACCACGCTGAAAATCCCGGCGGATCAGACGGTTTGAGCCGGAAAATCCATTTCAACCGAAAGCCCGCCAAAATCCGCCGATTTGGCGAAACGAAGCGAGCCACCATAAAGCCCGACAATATCGCGGGCAATGGACAGACCCAGCCCCGAGCCTTCGGTATCCTCGTCAAACCGGACACCGCGCGCCGTCATCTTTTCGAGGTGTTCCGGCGTGACTCCGGGGCCGTCATCCTCGATCAGGATGCGGTAGTTTTCGCCGTTGGAAAACCGCACCTGCACCTTGCCACGCGCCCATTTGCAGGCGTTGTCCAGAACATTTCCGATCAGTTCCAGCATATCCTCGCGATCGCCGAAAAGCGGAAAATCGTCGGGGATATCACAGCGGATATCCAGGCGCTTGCCACTATGAACCTGTTTCAACAGGGCCACCATATCCGGCATTTCCCGCCCCGCATCGAAGCGCTGAGTTGTCACGCCTTGCCCCGCAAGGCGGGCGCGCTTCAATTCGCGGCTGATCAGTTTCTGTATCCGTGCAGCCTGTGCGCGGGCCTGCGCACCCTCCGGCCCCTTGACGCCCTCCAGCGATTGCAGCAACAGGTTCAGCGGCCCCTTCAGCGCATGCGCCAGATTGCCAAGTGCGTTGCGAGAACGGGTCAGTCGCTGGGCCAGCAGTTCAAGCAACCGGTTGAAGCCGGAAACCAGTGGCTTCACTTCGTCCGGCACCTCGCTGGTCAGGCTCTCAAGCTGTCCAAGCTCCACAAGTTGCAAGTCGCGCTGCAAGGGGGCAWGCTGGCGGAACGCACGGCGCACCAGCCAGCCTTGCAGCAACAAAAGTCCCAGAAAACCGCCAATCATCACCAGCGCGAAAACCCGTTTGAAGCGCTGGCGGTGTTCGCGCACCGAAGCCAGATCCTCGGCCACCGCAAGAGTGAACCCATGGCCGTTTTTGCTGAACCCTCTGGCCCAGACCTGCAGGTTTTCGCCCTTCGGGCCGCCTGTCTGGTAGCGGGTATCCTCGCCAACGGCCAGTTGCGGAACCTCCAGCACCTTGTCCCACAGGGAAGGCGAGGCAATTCTGCGCCCGTCGGCAAAGTCGAACTGATAATAATGGCCGGAATTAACCTCGTTGTAGATCGAATTTACCCGCCGCCAGCGCAGTTTGGTGTGGTTGGAATCCGGTTCGAGTGCCGCGATCATGTTTTCGGAATCATCTATCAGGCGTGATACGATGATGTCTTCGACCAGCAGATGAAACGACCGGTTGACCGCCCCCCAGATTATCACGGTCAACAGCAACAGGAATATAGCCATACCGATCTGCAAACGCTGCTCCATCGAGCGTGCTTTGCCAAGCCAGGGCACTATTTGTCACCGTCAAACACATAGCCCTGGCCACGGCGGGTCTGGATCAGATCCTTGCCGATCTTGTCGCGCAAACGCCGGACGTATACCTCCATCACATTGGAATCGCGGTCAAAATCCATATCATAAACATGTTCGGTCAGGCGGGTTTTTGACAGTATCCTGCCGGGATGCAGCATGAAATAGCGCAACAGGCGGAATTCGGTGCCGGTCAGGGGCAGCTCGCGCCCGTCGGCCAGCCGCACCTGCTGGCGTTCCTCGTCCAGTGTCAGACCGCCGGTCTGGATTTCCACCTCGTGAATATCATGGCTGCGCCGKATCAGCGCCTTGATGCGCTGCATCAGTTCTTCCATGTGGAACGGTTTGCCCAGATAATCGTCAGCACCGGCCTTGAAACCGTCAACCTTCTCGTGCCACTGGTCCCGCGCGGTCAGCACCAGCACCGGCATTTTCAGGCCGGATTTACGCCAGTTTTTCAACACTTCAAGGCCCGGTCGTTGCGGCAGCCCCAGATCCAGAATGACCAGATCATAGGGTTCGACCTCGCCCAGATATTCGCCCTCGACACCATTGTCGGCGGTATCGACCACATAGCCGCCCGCCGACAGTTCTGCCTTTAACCTTTTGACCAGCAGAGGGTCGTCTTCAACCAGTAACAGGCGCATGTCGCACTCCTTTGTTCCGGTTGAAGACTATAGTTTTTCTAGCGAACGCGAAAGGTTGCGTGGCAGGCCACACAGGTGCCGGTAATTCCCCGCACCCCCTCCAGCACCGCCTGATAATCCGCAGCAGTCGGGGGCTCGCCAACGGCGCGGGCCGCATTGGCCATATCCTCGGCCGAGCCATGCATGGCCTGCCCCATCAGGCGGAAATCATCCGGCATTTTCTGCCCCACACCGACAGGGATGCCAAACAGCGCCCCCATGCCCGGACCGGGGCCGGTGTTGCCGGCTGCTGCGCGGGCCTCGCGGTTGGCTTTCATCTGCGCCCGCATGGCGGTGATCTGCTCATCCGTCGCGCCGGCCTCGACCATGGCTTGCAGTTTGACATGGCCATACCCCAGATCGATCTCGCCGATCCGGGCAACCTGTTCGRAATCGCCTTCCGCCAGGGCCATCATCAAATTGTCCAGACTTTTGGTCAGCCCGCGCATATCCGCAAACAGCAGCGCCTGCGTCTCCTCGTCAACCTCGATCAGGAACCGGTCGTCCTCCTGTGCAGTGACAGCAGCGCCGCTTAGTCCCACGGCAACAGCCGCTGCCAGTATAGCCCTGATTTTCATAGCTGATTCTCCTGTGTAAATGTGGTTAGCCTAATTGTATCACCCGAAACTGAATTCAAACTGAATCACCCCCGAAGCCTTGTAACGCCCTGACCGGCGAGACATGCAAAACCCCGCTTTTGCCCTGCTGCACCTCGGCCTCGACCCCGTAAACCTGTTGCAGGATTGCGGGGGTCAGCACCTTGTCGGGCGCGCCATCGGCACAGATTATGCCGCCGTTCAGAAACACGATGCGGTCGGCAAACCGTGCGGCCAGTGACAAATCGTGCATCGCCGCCATTGCGATCATACCGCTGTCGGCGCAGGTCGCGCGGATACGGTCCAGCACGATCAACTGATGGCGCAGATCCAGCGCCGCCGTGGGTTCATCCAGCAGCAGCACTTTTGGCGCGCGAAACAGCGATTGCGCCAGAAACACCAATTGGCGCTGTCCGCCGCTGATGGCGCCGATGGGGCGGTCCTGCAATTCCTCCAGATGGAACCGCGCAAGCGCCGCGATGGCCTGTGCACGGATGTCATCGCCAATGCGCATCCCCAGCGATTGCAAGCGGCCCAGCAACACGACCTCCAGCACCGTCAGCGAACTTTGCGCGCCGGTGTCCTGCGGCATATACGCCRSSAYKKTCAGCTTGTCGGCGTGGGCCAGAACCTGCCCCGAGAAAACCACCCGCCCCTTGGCGGGGATCAATCCKGCGATGGATTTCAACAGGGTGGATTTACCGGTGCCGTTGGGACCGACAAGGGCGGTAAAGGTGCCCTGTTCCAGCCCCATGCCGATGCTGTCCAGAATATTGCGCCCGTCATAGGACACGWTGATTTCTTCTATTTTGAACATCACCAATGCCTTTGTCTTCCGGTTAAAATCAGGCCAAACAGAAACGGCACACCAATCAGCGCCGTAACAATGCCAATCGGCACCACTGCACCTGGCGAGAGCAGCTTGGAGGCAATCGAGGCACCCACCATGATCAGTCCGCCGCAAATGGCAGAAGCCGGGATCAGCAGGCGCTGGTCCTCGCCCACCAGCATCCGTGCCAGATGCGGCGCCACCAACCCGACAAAGCCGATGGTGCCGACAAAGGCCACCGCCCCCGCCGTCAGCAGGGCAACCACAAAAAACACCCGCCGCCGCAGCGCTCCGACATTCACCCCGAGACTGGCCGCGCGATCATCGCCCAGCCGCAGGGCGGTCAGTTTCCAGAAATCGGGCAGCAACAGCAGCACGCTGATCAGAAGGATGGTGCCGGAAACCGAAACCGAGAACCACGAGGCCTTGAGCATCGAGCCAAACATCCAGAACACAATTTCCTGCAGCACCTCGGGCGCGGCCAGATACTGCACCAAGGATTGCATCGACTGGAACRAAAACAGCGTCGCGATCCCGGCCAGCACCATGACTTCGGCAGTGATACCACGGATATGTGCCAGACCGTAAACCATCAGACAGGCCACGCCCGCGCAAAGGAATGCCATAAGCGGAATGGTCATAGATGGAATGAACGGCAGGGTGAAGCCGAACAGAATGGTGATCGCCGCGCCAAATCCGGCAGCGGCCGAAAAGCCCAGCGTATAGGGACTGGCAAGCGGGTTGCCCAGAAGGGTCTGCATCTCGGCCCCGGCCACACCGAGGGATGCGCCCACAATCAATGCCATCAGGCTCATGGGCAGACGGATGGAATGGACGATAATAACGGTGGTCGGGTCTTCGGCGGTTGCGGGCGATACCAGCGCCGCAAGCACATCGAATACGTTCAAAAAGGCGGGGCCGGTCAGAATGTCGCCAATAAAGGCCACGGCCWGAAGGCCGGAAATGGACGCCAGCCAGAACAGACGGCGCGCCATCTGCCGACCACTGGCCGAACCGGCGGTGGTTGCATCAGTTGCCACGGGAATTCTCCTGTTGGAAATGGGTTGGGGGGCGCAGTCAAACGCCCCCCGATACCGGCTTAGTCGGCCAGTTTCAGCATGAATGTGCCTTCGGCTGCAATCGGCAGATATTTGGCGTAATAGGCCTTTTGGTTGGCCACAGGATCCACATCGCTAAAGGCCTCGGGATACATCGCCTTGGCCATATATTGCAGGAAGGTATAGTCATACAGCGTGCGTGCGCCACCGTGGTAAACCGCATAGACTTGGCCGTTTTCCACAGCCTTCAGGCCGGGCCAGCCAGCGCGCTGCGTGAACGGCATCAGGCGTTCGCGGGTCTGGGCCGGATCAACACCAAAGCCCATCACAACGGCATTGTCGCGCTTCATCCAGTAGGAACCCGCGATGAAAACCACATCGGGGTTCGAGATGATCACATATTYCGGGTTCAACGGTCCGAGGTTTTCCAGCGCCCCGATGGCGATATTGTCACCACCGGCCAGCGCAATCACGCCGCCCCACATCTTGTCGGCGTAGGAATTTCCGTATTCACCGGCGCCCTTGCTACCCAGCTCGATATAGACCTTGGGCTTTTCCCCGCCGCGCGCTTGCTGCGCCTTGGCAACACGGGCCTCCACATCGGCGACAGCGGCGACGTAATTGTCCACCAGTTCCTGCGCCCGTTCCTCGGCACCGATCACCTTGCCGATCAGCAGGGTGCTGGCAACGTGTTTTTCAACGGTCTGGGCGTTGTAATCGGCCACGACAACCGGAATACCGGCAGCCTCGAGTTTGCCGACAACATCTCCCATCGCGCGATACTGCCATGCGGCAATAATGGCCACATCGGGCTTGGCAGCCACAGCTTTTTCCAGCGCGAATGTGCCGGCGTCCACTTCGCCCACGTCAATAAGTGAATCCAGTGCCGGATTAACCGCGTTATAGGCTTTCCACTGCGAATTTCGCCAGCCTTCCCATGCGGGACGGGAAACAGCAACAACCTTGCTATAGGCATCGGGGCCGCCGATGGCGTAGAAATCCTCGAAGTAAAAGCCTAAAAGCACGCGGTTTACGGTGTCGGGCACCTCGACAGTGCGGTTCATGGTGTCAACAACGGTGCCGGCAAAAGCGACGGATACAGACATGGTCAGGCTTGTGGCGGCAGCCGCCAGAGCCACAAAGGTTCTGCGTTTCATTTGGTAGTCTCCAATTTGGTATATATGTGTAACGGTCTGTTTTCTTTAAAAGAAAACAGGTCTAAATCTTTGCAAGATTTCGTTTCCGTAGCGCACTGTCAGGTGCGGTTAAGACATGGCCCAAACTGGAGGGGCGCGGATACGCGCATTGGTGATGATGGCCTGCGGGCTGCGGCCATCGCTGACCCGGGCAAATTGCATGTAGCCCGCATCACAGGGGGTAAAATCCAGCAGCTGGGTCGCTGCTGTCAGGGTTGGCGGAGCATTGAACCGGGTACACCAGTCACAGGGTGTTGCCACCGTCTCGCCGTCTTCGCCCTCGATCGGGTTGCCGTTTCCATCCAGATAAAGGGTAACAAGCCCGTCACCGGTGCAGATCACAATCGACTGGCCCGCATATTCCGCCGAGCCAATAGCCGAGGCCCCGACCGACCAGCCACCGATCATAACCAGCTGTGTAAACAGCCAGATAACGACGGGGACAATGCTGAATAGCCTGGTTGGCCTCAAGGTTTTATTACTCCGGTGACGGCAATTCAGGGGGCAGACCGCGACTTACCTGACATGAAATTCAGTATTGTGTCCAGCTTAAAGAATGCGCCGGAGACAACATCACCTCAAAGCCATCCACCCGACCAATGGCAGGAGAGCAAAGCTCGAGCTTCCCCCCTGTTCCATCGGCAATGACCTGCACGATCGCCAGCCCCAGCCCGCTTCCTTCGATGCCTCTATCGAGCCGGGAAAACCGTTGCGTCAGCGTCTGCAAAACCTCGGGTGGCACAACAGGCCCGCCATTGATCACCTTCAGTGTGCCGTTTGTGCACAGCTCGACGCTGACCGGCGCGCGTGCATCCCCGTGACGCAGCGCATTTTCCATCAGATTACGCGCAGCAATGGCAAAGGCGTCCGGATCTATCCGCGACATCACCGGCTGATCCGGCAGCTTCAGCTCAAGCCGGTCGTCATGATCGGCTTGGGCCAGATCATCGGCCACCATCTTCAATATCTGCACCAGATCATGAGGGGTATCCACGCGCAGATTTGCGCCTTCGGCACGGGCCATCTGCATGAGCTTTTCCGACAGGCGGTTCAGCCGTTTCAGCGATGCCTCGACATCACTTGCCCGTTTTCGAATACCTTCCTCGGCAGTTTCCACCTGCAAACGCTGAACCTGGGCCAATGCGGCGGCAACGGGCGTGCGCAGCTCGTGCGCGGCATTGGCGGCAAAACTGCGCTCGGCATCGAGCGTGCGCTGCAATCGCCCCAACAGGGCATTTACCGCCTCGGCAACCGGCTTGATCTCGGTTGGCAGCCTGCCGGCATCAACAGGCGTCAGATCACGCCCGCCACGCGCCGCCACTTCTTCCCGAAACCCGCGCAAAGGGCCAAGCATGAAGCGCAACAACAGCCAGATTCCGCCCAGCGTCAGCGGCAACAGGAAAAACAAAGGCAACCCCAGCGCCATCAGGGTTTCTCGCGCCGCTTCATCGCGGTGCCACAACGGTTCGGCAACGGCAATGGTGAAATCCCCGTCAAGTGCGGCATCATAGTAGAAAATATGAGTATCAGTCTGGGCAAACCCGGTTTTCTGAAAAGGCGGAAAATCGCGGATATCGGCATCATGCGAGCGCAGCAATATGCGGCCATTGCGCTCACGCACCACATAGGTCAGGAATTCCTCGTGTTCGCGCAGGGTGGTGATAAGTTGTTCGGTGCCGTCATCCTCGGCCCCGAACAGCTCCTGAACAGCCAGCGGCAATATACGCTGGGCGGTTTCCTCCAGCGCGCTGTCAAACACCTCGTCCATTTCGTGTCTGATTGTGGCCGCCGTGATCAGCGCGGTGATAATCCACACCAGCGCCACGCCCAAGCCGATGGCAAGGGCAAGGCGACCTTGCAGACTGCGCGGAAACCTCATGCCTCGCCCAGCCGGTAGCCCATGCCACGCACGGTGTCGATTTTTTCGCGACCCAGCTTTTTGCGCAAGCGACTTATGTGCACCTCGATGGTGTTGCTTTCTATCTCGGTGTCAAAGGCATAAAGCCGCTCTTCCAGCTGCGTCTTGGACAAGATTTGCCCCGGATGCTGCACAAATCCCTCGAACAAAACCCATTCGCGTGCGGTCAATGGCAACAGCTTGCCCTGACGGCGCACCGACCTGGCTGCCAGGTCAACCTCCAGATCACCGATGTTGACCAGAGGGTTCGGATTGCCGGTATAACGCCGCGCCACTGCGGCCAGACGCGCCGAAAGTTCGCAAAGGTCAAACGGTTTGACCATATAATCATCCGCGCCCGCGTTCAGCCCGTCGATCCGGTCGCTGATCTGGTCCAGCGCGGTCAGGATAATCACCGGCGTGACATCGCCGTGCTTGCGCAATTCCCGCAGGAAAGGCAGGCCGCGCCCGTCGGGCAGCATCAGATCCAGCAGCACCAGATCATAACTCGCGGCCGCGATATGGTCACCCGCCTCGTCCAGCCGGGTGACCCAGTCGACCGAATGGGCCTCGGCCTTGATCTGGTCGCGCACAGCCGCGCCCAGCACCGTATCATCTTCGATCAGTAAAACCCGCATCCAATTTCCCTCGTCGTTTGGTCTAATGTCGCGGAGAAAGCTTACAGCCACCTGAAGCAAAATAGAACATGCCGTTCAGCTTGTTGTCAGGAAACAATGTCAGAAAAGGGCAACCTAAACCTGAAAGGGGCCAATACAATGAAAAACCCACTGATACTCGCAGGCATGATGATTGCCCTGTCCGCCGCAACGCCGGTTTTTGCCGATGATGACGATTGCTATGTGCCGATGTCACAATGGCAATCACGCGACGCTGCGCAGACCTGGGCAAAAAGCCAGGGCTGGGACGTGCGCCGCATCAAGATTGATGATGGCTGTTATGAAATCGAGGGCTATGACCAGTCGGGGCGCGAAATCGAAGTCAAGATTGACCCCGCCACATTTGCAGTCGTCGAGTTCGAGTATGAAGATGATGATGATGATGACGACGACTACCGTCGCAATAATACCAACACAGCCCCTGCCGGCCCCATCACTCCGGCAAATCCGCCCAGCAACGGCCTGTTTACACCAGGTAGCAAACCCGAGGTGGTTACACAATGATCCGAGGCCCGCTCACAATCATCAAGGCCTACCACTGGTTGCTTGTGGCGGCCGTCGGCTTTTCCTGGCTGGCTGCCGATGAGTTGGAACTGTGGCATGAATATGCCGGCTATGTCGCGCTGGCGCTGCTTGCGATGCGTATTGTCTGGCATTTTGCC
>NVTS01000063.1 GCA_002732995.1 Marinosulfonomonas sp.
ACCGCTCAGACAGTGACAATACGACGGCCTGTCGCTGTCCCGCAGGAAAAGGTTCAAATATCACAACCTCAAAACCCGTTGTTCAGAGGTTTCTTAGGTAATCTTTTCTGGCGGGTATTTTCAGGTTGCGGCGCTTACCCCAGAATAATTCCGGCCACCACCATCATCAACCCGACCATCGACAGCAATAACGCGGCCATGTTCAGAACCACGAGCCGTTGCAGGCGTTCGCGCATTTCGGCGTCCGGCAGGTTGGCGCGTTTGGCTTTCAGGGCGATGGCGATGCAATAGAATATGCCGATCAGCCCGATTGCGGACACAGCGGCACCAGCCCAGATAAGATATTCCATTATGTTTGCTCCTGATCGTTATCCCCCTTATGCGCCTAAAGGATGCGCACAAGGTGAGCAAGCCCTTGCACGAGGCGCTGCGGGGCAGTAGGCAGGGGGTCCAGTTTAGCAAAGGGCCAGTGATATGAACGAGACATCTTCTGATATGAGCTACCGCGTCAGCGCGGATGAATTGCGCGCATTTGTCGAGCGTATCGAGCGGCTGGACGCCGAGAAGAAAGACCTTGCTGAAGCGCAAAAAGAGGTGATGAGTGAGGCCAAAGGCCGCGGCTACGACACCAAGATTCTGCGCAAGATAATCGCGCTGCGCAAGCGTGACGCACAGGATCTGGCCGAGGAAGAAGCGGTTCTGGAGATGTATAAAGAAGCGCTGGGGATGAGCTAGGCCCTGCCTGTCAGCCGTTTGAACAGGGACAGTTTTTCCGGGGGCGCTGGAGCTGGCACATCGTCCGGTTTCATCCGGCTGATGATCCAGCGCGGCAACACCGCAMTACCGGATATGTTGCAAGCTGATCCCATCGCGGCGGGGTCAAATATTTTGATAAATGCCGGAGACTGGATGTCGTCCACATAGATAGCACCACAATGCGAACGGTCGCGGCGCGTGTTGATCAGGGCCGTGGCTTTGCCGAGGGTTTCGGCGAATTCTGCCCCCGTTACGGTGGCATCCGGTGCCGCCTGTTCGGTATCAAACACAAACCAGCCCCCGTTTGATGCTGCCATAGCGTCCCAGAACCGCTCGACATCTGGCCAACTCAGGATGCCGGAAAACCGCCCTTGATAGGCGGCCCAGAACGGGGTGTTGGGGAAATGTTTTGGCATTCTCGGACCTTATCCCAATTATGCTGTCGGGCAAAATCACAAATGCTTTAGCAGCCCTTGGGTGCCATACATGTCTGGCCACCCAGCCTTTGAARGTTTTTGATTTGCCGTCTGCCCGGCAGATATCGATTGCTAATCCACTTAGGGGGCGATGAAATTCACCCCCGGGATGCGCTCGATTTCATAGAGGTCTTGCTCGTAACGCTTGGTCATCTCGTCAACTGTCTGCTGGGTCCAGCCCGGCACATCCAGTTCATCCTCGAGCGCCTCGTCAATAGCGAATTTATCCAGAAATGCGGTGATGATCCGGCCCAGTTGCATTTGCGTTTTTGGGGGGTGCGTTTGCAGATAGGCGTGATAGCGCTGCATCCCGTCGGCGGTCATGATTTCGGCCAAAAGGTCAGTTTCGCCGTCAAACGCCACCGTCGGGGCAAGACCGGTCAGACCCCGCATCAAGGCTGACCAGATCATCGGGGTGTCCTCGTTACACCAGACGGTCAACGGAGCATCGGGGGCTGCGGCACGAATGGTGTGGACCAGAGTGGACCAGTTCACATCATCCGGCGAGGTCCCGCGCATGAAGTCGTCAAAGGCTATATCCTTGGTGCGGGCAAATACGGCGGGGATAAAGGTGGCGGGGTTGCGCACGGCCAGATGGAATTCAACATTTGCGTTGGGAAACAGGCTGACCAGGCCAGTGATCCGGCTCATCGCGTTGCCATACAGGGTCTGGTTGCTGAATACCCTCGGTGCGAAGGTCAGAAAATCCTCGGCGGACAGGATCAGGCGTTCAAGGTGGTCGGCGTCAGTGATGGTCTTTATCAGGGTGGCTTCGGCCCCTGCTGCCGGTTTCGCCCCCTCCAGTGATTTGAGCGTTTGGCGGATCAATCTGCGATAGTGGCTGGGGCCGGGAACGATAACGCCATGCTGTTGCAGGGTATCGCGGTTCTTGAGCAAGGATTTCAACAGCCGGTCTTCGTCTGTGCAATGGGCCCCGATGTGAAATACTACCTGCATGTTGCCTGTCTCGTTATTTGAACTACTTGCGGGTAATATACGGGGATTTCTGGACAGATAAACCTGTTTCGGCTAGGTGACTTGGAATGACTGACCAAAATACTCAAGCACCCGAGATGTGCGGGGCGCCCCGCAAGCAGCCAATGCGACCTGATTTATGGTCGGCAGGGGCGTTGCTGATTGCGTTTCTGGTGATCTTGCCGATTGCATCGGTGGTGTGGATTGCCTTTCATCCGGTTGAAAATATCTGGCCGCATCTGCTGGCCACAACCCTGCCACGCTACCTGACCAATTCGCTGGTGATGATGCTGTCGGTCGGGATGCTGTCGGCAATGATTGGCGTCGGGGCGGCGTGGCTGGTGGCGATGTATCGCTTTGCCGGTGTGCGCTGGCTGGAATGGATGTTGCTGTTTCCATTGGCAATCCCCGCCTATGTCGGAGCCTATGCGCTGGTGGATTTTCTGGAATATGCGGGGCCGGTGCAAACGATGATGCGCGATACGTTCGGTTGGGCCACGTCGCGTGATTACTGGTTCCCCCAAATACGGTCGCGCGGGGCGGCCATTCTGGTGATGTCGCTGTCACTATACCCCTATGTCTATTTGCTGACCCGTTCAGCGTTTCGCGAACAATCGGGCAGCACCTATGATGTGGCGCGGGCCTTGGGCGCGGGTCCGTTAAAGCGGTTCTGGCGGGTTGGTCTGCCGTTGGTGCGTCCGGCGATTGCCGCCGGAGTGGCGATTGTGATGATGGAAACGGTCAGTGATTTCGGCACGGTCGAATTTTTCGCGGTGCAAACCCTGACCACGGGCATCTTTAGTGTCTGGCTAGAGGCGAACAACGCCGGTGGGGCCGCCCAGATTTCGGGCATCGTTCTGCTGTTGGTGTTGCTGCTGGTCGGGCTGGAGAAAACCAGCCGTCGTAACCAGCGGTTCCATGAGGGGGCGCGGCGCACCCAGCCGGTTGAACGGATTACTTTGCGCGGCATGCGTAGCGGGCTGGCGATGCTGTTTTGCACCCTGCCTGTTTTGGGCGGTTTTGTGTTGCCGACCGCTGTGATGACGAGCCACGCGCTGCGCAACACCGAATACTGGAGCAACCCGAATTTGGGTCGCGCGTTGTGGAACTCGATCACGGTCGGCGGCGGTGCGGCAGTTATCACGGTGCTTGGCGCGGTGTTTCTGGTTTACGGCGTGCGCCTGACCGGACGGCGCATCCCGCGTCTGATTCTGCCACTGACCACCATCGGCTATGCGGCCCCCGGTGCAGTATTGGCGGTTGGCATTCTGATCCCGATGGCCGCCGCCGACCATGCGCTGGCGGATTTTGTGGAATGGCTGACGGGGGTGGACATCGGACTGGTGATGACGGGCTCGGGCTTTGCCATCGTGTTTGCCTATTGCGTGCGGTTCTTTGCCATCGCGCAGGGGGCAGCGGACGGGGCGATGGGGCGGATATCGCCCAGCTTGCCCATGGCGGCGCGCTCGTTGGGGCGCACGGCGGGCGGCACGCTGCGCACTGTGTACGCGCCCTTGATCCGTGGCTCGCTGTTGACGGCGCTGCTGCTGGTATTTGTCGATTGCGTCAAGGAGTTGCCCGCCACGTTGCTGCTGCGCCCGTTCAACTACAACACATTGTCGACGCTCGTGTACGAGCAGGCGTCGCTGGAAAACATCGGCGAAGCCTCGCCGGCGGCATTGCTGGTGATTGGTGTCGGGATGCTGGCGGTCCTACTGTTGGCCAGAAGCAACAGGTAGGGTTGTGTTTTGGTGTCAGCAAAATTGATTGTGTTCAGGGCTTGCGTGTGGCTGGGCAAGCGGCTAAATCACCCCAAGTGCCCCTATAGCTCAGCTGGTAGAGCAACTGATTTGTAATCAGTAGGTCCGCGGTTCGAGTCCGTGTGGGGGCACCATACATTCATAAAACGCGTTGAAAATAAAAGATTATTAGGCTTGGTGTATTTTCAGGCCACCTTTTGGGCCACCCTGGAAAGGGCCCTGCGTTTCGTGTGCCATTAGTGAACATGCCACCTCTCTTTTCAGCCAGTAGTCATTTGTAATTCCCGCAGATATACTCAACCCACCTAGGTATAGTCGTAACCTTGGGCATCGCGATGCTCTTCAACTGAGGAGATATCGTGATGAGGATGATTTCGAAACGCCAATTGAAGGAGTTGGTTCTTTATTCACCGCAACATGTCGCACGTCTGGAAAAGGCTGGGAAATTCCCAATGCGGGTACAAMTTGGCCCCAACAGAGTGGGATGGGTWGAAAGTGAAATACTGGACTGGCTGCAGAAAAGGTTGGATGAAAGAGAAAACACCTGACCGACGCTCCCTTTGGGAGTAGGGTGGCTGGGCTTGCAAGACTGGCCACCCAACCAAGATGNCTATACATGCGGCAGAAATATTCGGTATAATTCCGCATGATGATCGATATTCAAAACATAGATGGCAATCCTGATTTACTCGCCCACTCACGCCTTCTGTTTGCGATGCAACGAACCTTTCAACATATTGGAGAACATGATGGCATTGGCCTGACCAAATCCAAAGCGTTCAACAGGAAATTCACCCATTGGGCGGCGGAACACTACGATTGGCCGGAATACGAACTTTCAAAATTGCTACGCATAAACAAAGTGTTGAACGAAGAAGATGTCCCGCCGGTTATGGTTATCCATGATTTGATGGTATTGGCAAAGCTGGGCCGACCATACAAAGGCACATTTCGGATGACAGTGAAGGCCAAAGCACTTACCAATAATCCTGGCAAGCTATTTGCCGAGTTGGCCCAAATCTTTCTGTTTCAATACGATCATGGTCAGATGAGCCGATTTGGCGATGTTGCCCCTGGAAACTGGGATGTGTTCTTGAATGTGATCAATGTTGAGGCAGAGAGCGGTGTGGCCGAATCCGACTTGGTTAAAACTTTCTACGGTGTTGAGGATACAGTGGGCACATTTGATCGCGAGTATCATTGGTATAAAAGCTCGTTATTCATCACTGTGCTTCGTCCGTTATGCTGGATAGGGTTTCTTGAGGAAACACGCGAAGGTGACGATCTTCTTGCGCCACGTCTATACACCAAAACACCGCTTTGGCGGGCGTGTTTGCATCTGGATACCGATGATATGTTGCAAGCAATCAAGCTGATTTGAAACTAAGCCCCCTTACTCTGATACGTGTTATTGCGGCTGGACCTCGATTTCTGAATGGCTACAATCCAACGTGTGACGATCTCCTCACCGTATTGGTTGCGGCTGGACCTCGATTTCTGAATGGCTACAATGGCAACCGTTCAGGCAACCCGTCAGGCAACGTTGCGGCTGGACCTCGATTTCTGAATGGCTACAATCGGCACCCTGAAATTGTCAGAGGACAGCCAGTTGCGGCTGGACCTCGATTTCTGAATGGCTACAATCATGTGTTTGTAGCCCCGTCCATCAATACAGTTGCGGCTGGACCTCGATTTCTGAATGGCTACAATGCCGCCGAGATCAGGGCGCGAACCATATTCGTTGCGGCTGGACCTCGATTTCTGAATGGCTACAATCGGACCGCACAGGTCAGTCCTGTTAAGGCAGTTGCGGCTGGACCTCGATTTCTGAATGGCTACAATCAGTTCCTTTTTGTTTGTCTCTATGTGTATGTTGCGGCTGGACCTCGATTTCTGAATGGCTACAATTTCTGCAAGCTCAACCCAGATCCCTTGAGGGTTGCGGCTGGACCTCGATTTCTGAATGGCTACAATAGCCGTGCTCTAGATATTAGGGATGGAAAGTTGCGGCTGGACCTCGATTTCTGAATGGCTACAATATTGCGTGGCGGCTTGGCCTCTCGGCCAGAGTTGCGGCTGGACCTCGATTTCTGAATGGCTACAATATCCATGATGAACACCAGCCGCTTGACCCAGTTGCGGCTGGACCTCGATTTCTGAATGGCTACAATCTGGATGGATCTGTGCCGGTGGCAAATTCGGTTGCGGCTGGACCTCGATTTCTGAATGGCTACAATGCGTGAAGGCGGGTCTAACGCGGGTGGTTAGTTGCGGCTGGACCTCGATTTCTGAATGGCTACAATTGGTTAGGAGCCATGTTGCAGCTGGAAACGGTTGCGGCTGGACCTCGATTTCTGAATGGCTACAATTGGAGGATTTCGTTTTGCGAAAAGATTGTGTTGCGGCTGGACCTCGATTTCTGAATGGCTACAATAAGGCGTCAAACCCCGTCACATCAATGCTGGTTGCGGCTGGACCTCGATTTCTGAATGGCTACAATGGCAAGACGCTCTTGAGTACGCAAGCATCGTTGCGGCTGGACCTCGATTTCTGAATGGCTACAATCTAACGCAATCTGTCGCGGTCCTGCGCCTGGTTGCGGCTGGACCTCGATTTCTGAATGGCTACAATAAGACATCTACACAATTGGTATTGACGGCTGTTGCGGCTGGACCTCGATTTCTGAATGGCTACAATAGCCGATCAAATTGGGTGGCCTTTGGCTATGTTGCGGCTGGACCTCGATTTCTGAATGGCTACAATTTCGAATGTGGTATATTGTAGGAAAACTTAGTTGCGGCTGGACCTCGATTTCTGAATGGCTACAATTGAAGCCAAGATTGATGTTGTCTCGGTTAAGTTGCGGCTGGACCTCGATTTCTGAATGGCTACAATTAAACGACGCAACTACCGCGATGCGCGTTTGTTGCGGCTGGACCTCGATTTCTGAATGGCTACAATTGCAGTTCTAGAGGACCGCAAAACACGCTAGTTGCGGCTGGACCTCGATTTCTGAATGGCTACAATAGAGCTTACAGGCGTTCACTATACCGATGAGTTGCGGCTGGACCTCGATTTCTGAATGGCTACAATCCTTTGGCGGTAGCGCTACGTCGCAGGCTAGTTGCGGCTGGACCTCGATTTCTGAATGGCTACAATTAAAGTTATGTGGGTTAATGTTGATGCTGAGTTGCGGCTGGACCTCGATTTCTGAATGGCTACAATTTCCCAGAAATTACCGCGCCATTTAACTTTGTTGCGGCTGGACCTCGATTTCTGAATGGCTACAATTTTCGACAAGGGTGTAAAGACCATTCGTTAGTTGCGGCTGGACCTCGATTTCTGAATGGCTACAATCATAAATATCTGGTGACATCACAATATCCGGTTGCGGCTGGACCTCGATTTCTGAATGGCTACAATCTAAAGATAAAATGGACGCCGAACCTGCATGTTGCGGCTGGACCTCGATTTCTGAATGGCTACAATCGGGCCGCATTGGCGCTACCGGTCGCCGCAGTTGCGGCTGGACCTCGATTTCTGAATGGCTACAATTATTACGTCGCACTGGTGTCTGCCGCGTTGGTTGCGGCTGGACCTCGATTTCTGAATGGCTACAATAGAAAGCCCTAGCATTAATAAGCAATTCAGGTTGCGGCTGGACCTCGATTTCTGAATGGCTACAATTAGTAGGGTTTGTCACACCTCATGAGCGCGGTTGCGGCTGGACCTCGATTTCTGAATGGCTACAATGGGCAACATCAATATCAGTACCAGACCCAAGTTGCGGCTGGACCTCGATTTCTGAATGGCTACAATCTTGCAGATGTATAAGCGGCGTCAGTTTCAGTTGCGGCTGGACCTCGATTTCTGAATGGCTACAATGAATTGAAACCTGATGCATTCATAGGCGATGTTGCGGCTGGACCTCGATTTCTGAATGGCTACAATTCTGATCATTTCTATTACGACGAATGTACAGTTGCGGCTGGACCTCGATTTCTGAATGGCTACAATCTGAATTGCTTATTAATGCTAGGGCCTTCGTTGCGGCTGGACCTCGATTTCTGAATGGCTACAATTGATAGGCCAAACAAGGCAGCTGTCATGGTGTTGCGGCTGGACCTCGATTTCTGAATGGCTACAATAACGGGGAAACTCGAAGCCAGCGAAACCTAGTTGCGGCTGGACCTCGATTTCTGAATGGCTACAATTTGCGCGCCGGTCTGCGCCTTCTCGAGCGTGTTGCGGCTGGACCTCGATTTCTGAATGGCTACAATTGATGGTGTTGCGGTTGCCGCAAGTTTATAGTTGCGGCTGGACCTCGATTTCTGAATGGCTACAATTGATGGCTAGTAAAGGCGATCAGGGCATTCGTTGCGGCTGGACCTCGATTTCTGAATGGCTACAATTTAAGTATGGGGGTGCATAGATATGAACGAGTTGCGGCTGGACCTCGATTTCTGAATGGCTACAATATTTGGGTTTCGCACTTTCACGCCCTGCAAGTTGCGGCTGGACCTCGATTTCTGAATGGCTACAATTTGAAGCCAAGATTGATGTTGTCTCGGTTAAGTTGCGGCTGGACCTCGATTTCTGAATGGCTACAATTGTGGCCTTAATGCCTAGCTCTGCTACGTTGTTGCGGCTGGACCTCGATTTCTGAATGGCTACAATGCACGGCAATACAATCAAAGATGCAATTGAGTTGCGGCTGGACCTCGATTTCTGAATGGCTACAATAGGTGGATCAATTGGTGGTGCCACCGGACCGTTGCGGCTGGACCTCGATTTCTGAATGGCTACAATGGGAAGTATCTACGGAAGTTAAGTTTCAAGGTTGCGGCTGGACCTCGATTTCTGAATGGCTACAATGTCTGGTGTGTTCTATGGTGAAATCCTAGAGTTGCGGCTGGACCTCGATTTCTGAATGGCTACAATAGAGAATGGATTAAGGATAATAACGGTGAAGTTGCGGCTGGACCTCGATTTCTGAATGGCTACAATTGTGGCCTTAATGCCTAGCTCTGCTACGTTGTTGCGGCTGGACCTCGATTTCTGAATGGCTACAATCGTTTTCAGTATCTACCCAAAAGCCCGCCAGTTGCGGCTGGACCTCGATTTCTGAATGGCTACAATTGAAAATGGAAAGTATACCCACCAGATTCAGTTGCGGCTGGACCTCGATTTCTGAATGGCTACAATGTTGCGTGAAGGTGATATGCGTGCAGTGCTGTTGCGGCTGGACCTCGATTTCTGAATGGCTACAATTGGTAACTGGAACACTGGTAACTGGAACAAGTTGCGGCTGGACCTCGATTTCTGAATGGCTACAATAGCTTGGGAGTGGGGTCCAAAAGACTTGCAGTTGCGGCTGGACCTCGATTTCTGAATGGCTACAATACCCCCGCGCAAATACGCCTAGCCCTGCTGTTGCGGCTGGACCTCGATTTCTGAATGGCTACAATACCTAGCACATTCGATTGTGATCTGGCCGTGTTGCGGCTGGACCTCGATTTCTGAATGGCTACAATAATAACTACACGCCACCAATTGGCAGCTACGTTGCGGCTGGACCTCGATTTCTGAATGGCTACAATACACGCCAAGTTTAGCCACATACGCTGGGGTTGCGGCTGGACCTCGATTTCTGAATGGCTACAATAATCGCTCGCCATTTAAACGCTGGCAATAGTTGCGGCTGGACCTCGATTTCTGAATGGCTACAATCTGGAATTAGGCGCAATCTTTGCAAGCGCAGTTGCGGCTGGACCTCGATTTCTGAATGGCTACAATGCGATTTAAACAGGATTGGATTGATATGTAGTTGCGGCTGGACCTCGATTTCTGAATGGCTACAATTGGTAGCGTAAGTAAGAACAAAGACGCGAGTTGCGGCTGGACCTCGATTTCTGAATGGCTACAATAACGCACCGCATCACTCTAGCGCAGTTTCGGTTGCGGCTGGACCTCGATTTCTGAATGGCTACAATTAAACGACGCAACTACCGCGATGCGCGTTTGTTGCGGCTGGACCTCGATTTCTGAATGGCTACAATGCGTGGTTGATGCTTACCTTGACAATGGTGGTTGCGGCTGGACCTCGATTTCTGAATGGCTACAATGTCGAATTGAAACTAGGAGGGATGAAAACAGTTGCGGCTGGACCTCGATTTCTGAATGGCTACAATTCGTGTCACAAATGAAAGGCTGACGATATGGTTGCGGCTGGACCTCGATTTCTGAATGGCTACAATGATTAACGATAGCCTTACATCCGCAACTGCGTTGCGGCTGGACCTCGATTTCTGAATGGCTACAATTAGCAACTTCAACCCACGCAAGCCCGTCATGTTGCGGCTGGACCTCGATTTCTGAATGGCTACAATTTGAAAAGTATTCAACTATCAAAATCTGRAGTTGCGGCTGGACCTCGATTTCTGAATGGCTACAATATTTGTTTTGGTGCATCACTCATCCGAACAGTTGCGGCTGGACCTCGATTTCTGAATGGCTACAATGGCAACATCAATCGGTTATGATGACATGCAGTTGCGGCTGGACCTCGATTTCTGAATGGCTACAATGCATATCACCTTCACGCAACCGTGAGCGCAGTTGCGGCTGGACCTCGATTTCTGAATGGCTACAATTTCACAATTGGGCAGTATGCAGTCGCTATAGTTGCGGCTGGACCTCGATTTCTGAATGGCTACAATAAGTTAACATTCAGATCACCGGACACGTCAGTTGCGGCTGGACCTCGATTTCTGAATGGCTACAATCACAGCTTGATAGTGCTGTTCATAGCTGAAGTTGCGGCTGGACCTCGATTTCTGAATGGCTACAATACATAAGCCACGCTACACACATTAACTACAGTTGCGGCTGGACCTCGATTTCTGAATGGCTACAATTGAAGGAAATTGACAGCGGCAAGGATGTAAGTTGCGGCTGGACCTCGATTTCTGAATGGCTACAATTAAAGATAATGCGGGGAAAGAAATCACGCAGTTGCGGCTGGACCTCGATTTCTGAATGGCTACAATAAGAGGCGGCACTAACCATGCAGGCTGGTGTTGCGGCTGGACCTCGATTTCTGAATGGCTACAATHRYDCKGCDABDVMHDHTHYSGCMRTMYAMRKWGYKKCTGSMSCTCKRTTKYKGWWTKKCTACAATCGTATTATCTATCGTAAATATGTTCGTACGGTTGCGGCTGGACCTCGATTTCTGAATGGCTACAATAACAGCTACACCATGGCCCCCACATTCTACGTTGCGGCTGGACCTCGATTTCTGAATGGCTACAATAGTGCGGTGGGTAACTCTTTGATAATACAAAGAGTTTCTGCCGCTCTGTTGTGGTTTTTCATAACGAATCGCATCAAAACATCACCAGTTGGTCCGGATTCTTTCGGGCCGCGCGGCGGCCTTGGTCCGAGAAATGGATAATATCCCGATATTGTCTGTCAGTAAAGTTGAGAATCTGCACGTCGCCCCAGTCGGGTAATACACGTTCGATTCGGCCTACGCGGGTGGCAAAGGCCTCCTTTCCATTCACAAAACGGGCGTAAACAGAAAACTGACTGCGCTCAAACCCTTCATCAAGCAGAAAATTCCGGAATTTTCCGGCGGCTTTGCGTTGCAGCTTGGAATCGGTCGGAAGGTCGAACATGACAAGTATCCACATGAGCCTATATCCACTGAGATGGGTGATTGGTTTGTTCATTTCCCCAGCCCCGCTAAAGTCAGGGCGTCGGGTGGTCGTGGTAAAGCGAGGTCAAGCTTTCGGCGCTCAAAGCTGAGGGCGAGAGAGGTTGCAAGTTTGTTGAGGGCAACCGAGACGGGGCTAATGGAATCACCCAGAGGCAAATCCAAAGCGATCAGCCGTGCCAACGCCTGTTTTGCCGACGGTGTCACCTCGGGCCCTTCATTGGCGGCGATATTGCGCACCGCGCAATCGACCAGCGGGCGGAAGGGTTCCATCAGATCATCGGCCAGCGCGAATGCATTGCCGCGATTGGTGTGGAACAGCCCGATTGTCGGGTGCAGGCCTGCGGCAACGACGGCACGCGATGTAGTGGCCCGCAAGACGGTATAGCCATAGTTGAGCAAGGCGTTAATGTCGGTGTGGCCCGCATCGCGGCGAAATTCGGTGCCCATCATGCGCGGCCAGTAATGACGTGCGGCTTGGGCTTCGATGTTGGTGCTGTCGCCGGACTTAATCTCGCGGGTCATGCGGTCCAGTGTGCTGCGGGGCTGGCCTATCGAGGCGAGGGCAGCGGCCTGCATTTGCACCTTTGCAATGACGACTTGCTTCCATGCCTGTTTGATAAAGGGTGTTTTGGCCGCCCATTGTGCCCGCATCCGCGCACCTTGGGTATGGTGCCCTTCAAGGGGCCAAAGCACGGCACGGGGTTGATGGTTTGCCGCGCATAGCACCAGCAATGCGCCACGATCCGCCAGTTCGACCAACAGGGACGTCGTCCATGTGATGCCGTGGGCGTGGACGATGACGGCGGCGATCTGGTCAAGCGGCACGCGGCCGACCTCGCGGCCATCTTCCTCGACTTTTAGAAAACCACGATCCCGCGACAGGTGCCGTCCGTCGGTGGCGATGTCAATTATCTGATCCAATGCATTAACCAATCTGTCTAATGGATTGGAATATAGCAGATATTTCGATTCGCTGGAAACCTAGCCGGAAATGTTGCCGCGCGGATCATGGATTTGGCCGATTTCATCGACATAGATACGGCGGATATTGGCCTTGATAAGCGGGCCTGTGGCCATCGAAATAAGTTTGAATGGGTCGTCCTTGTCCCGATTGCGTGCGTCGGCATTGCTTTCTGTGTGGGGTACAAGAAAAAGGCCGTTTGCCAGGCTGAGCTTTTGCACATAGCACACCAGCGGGCCAAGTTTCGGATGCTCCAGCGCAACCATATCCCGTTTGAAAATGCGCAACACCCGTTTGGCGGCCGGATGGGGGCGGCGGGCAGTGCCGGTCTGGTGGGCCTCAAAGGTGGTGATAACCTGTGGTTTGTATTTACCATCCGGCATTTGCCAAATTTCATAACTATGGTTTGAATCCCCCTTGTAGCCCTTGAACGCATTACCAGATTTGTCATCGATATGAATAACATCGAGGGCCTCGATCAGGCGCACACGGCGAATGCCCTGATAAGGGCCGGTTTTTGCAACAAAGACCTTGATGGCAGCCTCAAAGTCCTTTCCCTCACGATCTTTGGTGGCAACCCGCAGCATCCGTTGCAGATCGGGGTCGCGGATTTTGTCGATCATCGCAGGGGTCAGGTTGTCGATTGGTTTTCGTGTCACAACCAGTGCAGCGCCTTTGTCGTTGACCTCGCCCGTCAGCCCGTATGCCGTGTCATTGTGCAACTGGCCCGCTGTGGTGTCGTGGCCGGATTTTCGGGCCTTTGGGTCAATCCGGCCATGATCGGCGCGGTGGCTAACAATGATCTGGTCCAGGCTGGCCTTGACGTCATTGCGGAACCCCTCCCACGGGGGCGGGACACTGGCGGCGAAATGTTCCAACCCGTCCTCTTTATCTTGCTTGGCTACAGCGGCAATCTTCTTGATCAATGCGCGGTCCGTGACGGCAATTACGGCGGCGTCGATGGCATGGTGGCGGTGGTCCTGACGGTTCTTTTTCTTGACGGTTGGACGGTTGTGGTCCGGCAGCAGTGAATTCAGCCCCCAGTGGCGGCGCAGCATCTCGGTCAAACGACCTGGCACGACCCAGACGTGACCGCCTTCGGTATAAAGCGCGTCAAGATATTGGCGGGCGATGCGGGATAGATATTGGGTGTCGACCAGTTGGCGATCAAGAAAGCCTTTGGTCTCTTCGAACTGCTCCATCGCATCGGGGGCAAAGCGCCACGCTTTATTCCTTTTCAGGTTTTTCAGGTTGGATGCTATTTTATCCCAGCGCGGACTGTCGCCCCATGCTTCCCAAGGGGTTTTGTTGCGCTTTTCGCGGTTGGCTTCACGCAGGCATAGGGTGCGATTGGAAAAACTGTCGTCCAATGTGCGTGAATAGGGCAGGATGTGGTCCACATCGCATTCGCCGGTGAACAGCATACCCACAGAAATTCGGGTGCCGGTATAGGGGCAAAGCCGCGTCATCGGATCAGAACCCAATTCCTCCCACAGGCGCAGGATCATCCTGTTTCTACCGGTATTGGGCTGTTTCAATTCTTCGACCAGTTTGTCCCCACGCATAATCGCCGCTGTGGTGTTCTTTTTGATCGTGATGTTGATCTCTTTCTTCTGCGCCTCGGAGTTTTTCAGATCGCGCGCCAGTTCGACCACAATTTCCGCAGGCTTGCCGTATTCGGTGATGATCCGGTTTACCATCCGGCGTATCTGGTTCAGGCCGATATGCACGGTCGGGTTGGTAATGCGGCCATAGCGGGTGATGTCATCGTCCTCCGGCTCCTGGGTGCCAGGAATAACGTGGCGATCAAGGATTTCACCGTAATAGGGCAGGGCATCCAAGACCTCGCCTGTGCGGTCATTGGAATGGTGCCAGCCGCATTTTTCAACCGCCTCGTTATAGGTCAGAACCTCGGCCTTAAGATGGGCAAGGATGTTACGGGTCGCAGTTTCACCGATGCGCCCGTAACCTTCGGGCAGAGGGGCGTCAGCGGTGGCGGCGGCATGTTCAGCATCCAGCCCGTATTTGGCCATCAGCCATTTGATCAGCTCATCGCGGTTTTCGTCATCACGCAGGCGTTGGATTAGCGACCACTGCGCGTCCGCGTCCAGCTTGCTCCAGTTTGGCCCGAACCGGTCAGGATGTGACAGACTGGCGCGCACCAGATCACAGGCGATGGCGTCGCGGGTCTGGGTCTCTAATGTGAAGATCTCGTCTGGTAGCAGTTTGATTACCTTGCCCAAGGCCTTGAGTTTGAGGCTCATACCGCTCAGGGATTTGGTGTGTTTCTTTTGGTTTAGCGCAAGGATCACCGTATCGCGTTGATCTATCGTCAGGGGGCGTTTGGGGTGCGCATCTGCCGTGATGCGCAGGTTGTTCACTGTTTCATACAAAATGCGCATCTGGGTCATAGGGTGGGCCTTGGCCAGACGGGGTTCATCCATAAACAGGCAGCGCCCGACCTTTGGTGCTTTAAGCGGGCGCTGGTAAAAGATGGTTTCAAACAGGCTGCCGTGCAGGGTGTCGGTCAGTTCGGGATGATGCGTGGCTTGCGTGCTCCACAATTGATTGAACTCTTCTTCCAGGTGACTGCGGTCAGGATAAAAATCATAGGCCATAACCGGTTTGCCGTCTTCGCTGTCCTGATGCAAAGTCAGGCGGGTCCGCACCGAAGGGGTCGCGCGCGGGGTTGGAGCGGTTGCTCGGCGCATATGCAGAAATTCACCGTAAGTGCGCGCGCCAGCGGCCATCATAGCCTGTTCCAGACGCGCTGTGCCTTGCTTGATTTTACCAGCCTCGTTATCGCCACCATCGGTTTTGCGGTTTGATTTGAAGCCACGGCGCTGGTTCAGATGAAACAGGGCACGGCCCAGATGGGTCAGAGAGAGTTTCTGATTCAGCCCTTTGGCGCGCAGGGCATAAGGGTCCAGTTGCTCCAGTTTTTTGGCCTCAACCGGATCAGTTGGCATCAATCCTGCTTCGGCGAGCCGCTGCATTAAAACAGTTCTGCGGCGCAAGAACCGATCACGGCGGCGACGGGCCGCGCGGGCGACGCGGCGGTCAACCGCTAGGGAACTTTTGGATTTTGGGTCGCGCCCGT
>NVTS01000064.1 GCA_002732995.1 Marinosulfonomonas sp.
GAGGCGGCGTTGGCCGCCGAGGGGCAGCGGTTGCCATTCGAGCCGATGGACCATCGCGGATTGCTGGACACATCGGGTGATCCAACCATTGGCGGGGCGGTGGCTGCAAACATATCAGGGCCGCGCCGGATTCAGGCGGGGGCATGCCGCGACAGCCTGATCGGGGTGCGTTTTGTGGATGGGCGCGGGGATGCATTGAAAAACGGCGGGCGGGTGATGAAGAATGTCACCGGCTATGATCTGGTCAAGCTGATGGCGGGCGCATACGGCACGTTGGGCGTGATCAGCGAGGTGGCCTTCAAGGTGCTGCCGGACGTGGAGGTCAGCGCTTGCGTGGTGCTGCACGGGTTGTCGGCCCAACGCGCTGTGGCGGCGATGGCAGCAGCACTTGGCTCGCCGTTCGAGGTGTCGGGGGCGGCGCATGACGGCGCGCGCACGCTGCTGCGCATCGAGGGGTTCGCGGCGTCAGTTGCTTACCGTACCGAGCGGTTGCAGAACCTGCTGGCCGAATTCGGCGAGGCCGAGATCGAGGCCGATCCGGCACGGGTTGCAAGCATCTGGCAAGGGGTGCGCGATGTCGCCCCCTTCCACGGCGAGCCAGGTGATGTGTGGCGGATTTCGGTCAAACCGTCGGATGCCCCAGAGGTGTTGGCCAATCTGGGAGCAAAAGACGAGCTGCTGGATTGGGGCGGTGGCCTGATCTGGGTTTTGATGCCGCTCGGGGCCGATGTAAGGGCCAAGATGAAGGATTTGCATGGACATGCAACAATGCTGCGCGGCACAGGCYTTGCGCGGTTCCAACCCGAGGTGGGACCACTGGCCGCTATCAGTGCCGGATTGCGCAACCAGTTTGATCCGCGCGGTATTTTGAATGCGGGGTTGATGGGCTGATGCAGACAAATTTCACCCCCGAACAGCTGCGCGACCCTAACATCGAGCGGGCAAATGAAATCCTGCGGGCCTGTGTGCATTGCGGGTTTTGCACGGCGACTTGCCCGACCTATCAAATTCTGGGCGATGAGCTGGACAGCCCGCGCGGGCGGATTTATCTGATCAAGGATATGCTGGAAACGGGCCGGCCTGCGGATAAGAAAACCGTTGAGCATATCGATAAATGTCTGTCCTGTCTGGCCTGCATGACGACTTGTCCGTCCGGTGTGCATTACATGCATCTTGTCGACCACGCCCGCAGCTACATCGAGAAAACCTACAAACGCCCGTTTATGGACCGGATGTTGCGCTGGGTTCTGGCGCAGATCATCCCCTACCCGAAACGGTTCCGGCTGGCCCTGCTGGGCGCGAAAATCGGACGGCCCTTTGCGTTTCTGATGCCGGATGTGCGGCTGAAGGCAATGCTGAAGATGGCGCCAAAACGCATCCCCGCCGTCAGCCGCAATGATGATCCGCAGATATTTCCGGCCAAAGGCAAGCGTATTAAACGGGTGGCCTTGCTGACCGGGTGTGCGCAAAAAGCGCTGAACACCGACATCAACGACGCCACCATCCGGCTGTTGCGCCGGCTGGGCTGCGAGGTGGTGATCGCGCGCGGCATGGGCTGTTGCGGGGCGCTGACCCATCATATGGGCAAGGACAAACAGGCGCATGCCTCGGCGGCGGCCAACATCAATGCCTGGATGAACGAGGCGCGTGGCGAGGGGCTGGACGGCGTGGTGATCAACACCTCGGGCTGTGGCACCACCGTCAARGATTAYGGSCATATGTTYCRSRATGRKSMKYTGGCSGSGGATGCSGCNACGGKYNTCGGCKATKRCGATGGATRTKASYGARSTGKTGAWGCWGCTKGRYMTGCCKSMRGGSRMGGATAMKGGWWTGSKYGTGGSSTATCAYGCGGCCTGTTCMYTGCAACAYGGSCARMAGATTRWWRSCMMSCCKAAAACMYTGYTGAAACGSGYSGGGTTCSRGGTGGTSGARCCTGYKGATRSSCATCTGTGCTGTGGCTCGGCGGGCACCTATAATCTGATGCAGCCTGTGATTTCGGAGCAGTTGAAAACGCGCAAGGTTCAGACGCTTGAGGCCAAGGCACCGGATGTGATTTCGGCGGGGAACATTGGCTGTATGATCCAGATTGGCGGCGGAACCGACGTGCCGGTGGTGCATACGGTCGAGTTGCTGGATTGGGCAACGGGCGGGCCAAAACCACGCGAAATTGCCGAAAATCAGCCTTAATCCTGCCGCATCCCGCCGTTAAGCACGACAAAACGGCCCGCTAACGGTGGAGAAACATGCGTCAATTATTCAGTATACTGGTCTTTCTGGCCAGCTTTTCCTCTGCAGGATTTGCAGAAGAACCCAGCTCGCTGCGCACCTTGCTGACCGGTGATGACAGCCGTGGCTGGGAGGCCGTGGGCCGATTGAACATCGCGGGCAGAAGCATGTGCACSGGSGCGYTGATYGCGCCTGATCTGGTGCTGACGGCCGCGCATTGTGTGTTTAACAAAGTCAGCGGGCAAATGGTGGACGCGACCAAGATCGAGTTTCTGGCCGGTTGGCGGGGCGGGCGTGCAAGTGCCTATGCCAATGTGAAACGGGCGGTTGTGCACCCCGATTATGTGTTCGCAGCTGATTCCGAAAACATCCGTGTGCGCAATGATCTTGCGGTTCTTCAACTGACACGGCCGATCAATAAATCCTCGATCACGCCGTTTCAAACCGATGTGCGGCCCCGCAAGGGCGCTAATGTCGGGATTGTATCTTATGCGCATGACCGCGCTGAATCGCCCTCGATTCAAGAGAGCTGCCGTGTGCTGGCCCGCCAATYGGGAACCTTGATCATGTCATGTGACGTTGATTTCGGGTCCTCCGGCGCACCGGTATTTTCGATGAATGCCGATGGTGTGCCGCGGATTGTGTCGGTGGTTTCGGCGATGGCCAATGTGAACGGGCGCAAAGTATCGCTGGGCATGTCGCTGGAAGAACCGTTGGCTGATATTATGGCTGAGCTAAAAGCAACGGAAGGTCCGTTTTTGCGCACAAAACCTGTAACGCGCCGCATGAGCACACAAGGCGGGATCAGCCGCACCGGTGCAAAGTTTCTGCGTCCTTGAATACCCCAAATTCATCCCCATCTAAGCATCACCAGACGCCGCCTAGCGGGTTTGGCAACAACCGATGCCTGTCCGGAATGGAAGGCTGAAACATTTGTCGCTTATATAAGGATGAACGAGATGAGAAATTTTGACCTGGCACCTCTATACCGCGCCACTGTTGGCTTTGACCAGATTGCCGATATGATGGACCGTGTGTTTACCAATGATGTAACCAAGCAGAGCTACCCCCCATACAACATCGAAAAAACCGCCGAGGATGCGTGGCGTATTAGCATCGCTGTAGCTGGTTTCTCGGATGAGGAGCTGTCGGTCGAGGTGCGGGAAAATACGCTGATTATTGCCGCCCGCAVGGCGCTGGAAGAAGTCGAACGCAGCTATCTACATCGCGGCATCGCCACCCGCGCGTTTGAACGGCGTTTCCATCTGGCGGATCATGTGCGCGTGACAGGTGCGGCCCATGCCGACGGGATGCTGCATATTGATCTGATGCGCGAAGTGCCCGAGGCGTTGAAACCGCGCCAGATCCGGATTGCTTCGGATACGCCGGTGACTGCGAAAGTGGTCGAGGGCAAGGCGAAGAAAGCCAAGAAGGTCGGTGCCGCCCCCTAAAATTAGTGGTGTTCATAAGTAAAATTTTCTCGGCATAATACCTGAGGAGATTTTTGATGAAGAACAAACGATATAGTGACGCACAGATCATGCGTTGCCCGGCAGGCGATGTAAGCATCGCCTGCCGGGCAACGTGTGAAGCTGACCATTGCCGGCAGGGCATTGAGAATGCACGAGAGGGACATAAGCGGGTCTACCGGATTTACTGCGAACTGGAGCTGAACCTGCGGATAAAGCCTAAAAATGCCTGAAGCGGGATAAACCGGATGCGCTGGCAGTGCCTGACCACTTCACTGTTCGGATAGCAATGCGCAGAAATGTTATTGATTAACCGTTTTCATGATAGGATAAACCCTGTGCTTTCAGTCCATGACGGAGAGTGTCCCAAAGCGTGGGGCCGTGGGCCGGATGTTTACTCGGCCGCGCTCGGACACGGCTTTTCCCCATCGGTTATGGACTATGGTTTTCCTTAATTGGAAGTTTGCCCCACGTTTTGGGGTAATCTCCTGGGTGCTGTAAAATCGGGGGAAAGCTCATCCATTACCAACGTTGACAGCAATGCTTGGAAACCAGATGCTAGTTCCAACTTTTTGCCAGCGGTGGTGCAATTGCCAAGAGGTCGATGGAACGGGCCGCAATCTGGTCAATGATCTCGGATATTGAACGTGGGGCCAGATAGAAGGCGGGGACCGGAGGGAGGATGATCGCCCCCATTTCGGTAGCCCCGGTCATGTTGCGCAGGTGTGCCAGCGTCAACGGTGCCTCGCGTGTCATCAGCACCAGTYTGCGGCGCTCCTTTAGCTGCACACTGGCCGCGCGTATCAGGAGGTTGTCGTCAAGGCCCGAGGCAATTGCCGCAAGGCTGCGCATGGAGCACGGCGCCACGATCATGCCTGCCACCGGAACCGACCCCGAAGCAATCGAGGCTCCAATATCCGAAACCGGATGCACCCGCGTCACGTATTTGTGCAATTTTTCAAGTGCATCCGCACCGCATTCGGTGATCAGCGTCCGTTCGGCGGCCTTGCTGGTGACAAGGTCAACCTGAACATCCAATTCCGCCAATTGCCGTGCGACTGACAGACCCAAGGCAGCCCCCGACGCGCCTGCTATGCCCAGTACCACCCGTGCGCTCATCGTCTCAACTCTGGCAGATGACGGGCGATGAAATCATGGGCAAAACCGGCATCCTCGGGTGCGGTGTGCATCACCTCGCCCCATTCGCGCGTGGTTTCCGCGCCGATCTTGGTGGTGGCATCCAGCCCCAGCTTACCCGCCAACCCCGGTTGGGGTGACGCAAAGTYAAGGTAATCCATCGGCGTTTCCTTTAGCACCATCACATCGCGCCCCGGGTCCATGCGTGTGGCTATGGCCCAAGCGATGTCATCCCAGTTTCGGGGGTCAATATCATCATCCACCACCACGATCATTTTAGTATAGCTAAACTGCGCCAGCATCCCCCACAGCGCCATCATCACCCGTCGCGCCTGCCCCGGGTAGCTCTTGTTGATACTGATCACCGCGATCCGGTAGGAACAGGCGGCAGGCGGCAACCAGAGGTCCGTGATCTCGGGAATTTGTGCGCGGATCGCTGGCAGAACCAGACGGTTGAACACCTCACCAATGATGGCAGGCTCGTCTGGTGGGCGACCCGTGTAGGTCGACAGATACAGCGGGTCGCGCCGGTGGGTGATGGCGGTGATCTGCATCACAGGGAAAGGCTCGGCGGCGTTGTAATATCCGGTGTGATCACCAAACGGGCCTTCAGGCGCGACCTCATTCGGGTCAACCCAGCCCTCAAGGATGATCTCGGCATCTGCGGGCACCATCAGCGGCACGGTTTTGGCGGCCACCAAACGTGGGCGCACACCGGAAAATACTCCGGCAAAGCTCAGTTCGGATACGCTTTCGGGCAAGGGGAGGGCGGCAGACAGCAAGGTTGCCGGATCGGCCCCCAACGCAATGGCCACCGGCATTTTCTGGCCCTTGGCGGCCCAACTCCGGTGATGTGCTGCCCCGCCACGATGCGGCAGCCAGCGCAGGATAAGTCGGTCGCGCCCAAGCACCTGTGCCCGGTAAATCCCCGCATTATAACGCCCGATATCCGCAAGCTCGCTGTCTTCAGGTCGTGTCAGCACCACAGGCCACGTGATCAAAGGCGCGGCGTCTCCGGGCCAGTGGGTTTGCACCGGCATCTGCCCCAGATCGACGGCCTCCGCTTGATGAACCACCTCCTGCACCGGCGCTTTTTTTGTGAACTTTGGCCGCGTTGTCAGGGCCGCCTTCAGCATCGGCCAACGCGACAATGCATCGCGCAACCCGTCTGGCGGGCTGGGTGTTCTGAGCGCCGCCAGAAATTCGCCCAGATCATCAAGATGCGCAAGGCTGACGCCAAGCCCCGCCGCCACCCGTTCCGGCGTGCCAAAAAGATTGACCACGACCGGCATGGCCGCGCGGCTGCCTTCCTGCATCGGCTGATTGAACCGCAGCACCGGCCCGTTTGCCTCCAACACCGCGCGGTGCAGGGCGGTCATTTGATGACGAAGCGCAACAGGTTCGGACAGCACCTTCAACTGATCAGTTTCACTGCACCAGTCGAGAAAGCTGCGCAAGCTGGCAAAGGGGGGTAAATCGCGGATAAGTCTGCTCCTGTGGTAAGTATTGCGCACTTAGCAGCAAAGAAGCGCAGCTAAATTGACGATCGTCAATTTCCTCATCCCTGTCACCGCATACCAAGACCGAAAGTCAGATTTGCCTGAAAGGATTACCTGTGCCCGAGGCTAAAATGAATGATGCGAAGTTGATCCCTGTTTTTCCATCCCCGCTGGCGCTGGCCATCCGGGCGTTGCCACTTGGCCCCTTGTCKCTGTCGCTGACTGCCTATGCSCGCCGGATTGCCCGCACCCATCCTGCGATRTTTCGCCGYCTTGGYGAATACGGCAATGCCAGCTTYGCGCTCGAYCCYACRGATTTKCCCTTTGTCATCAWCCTTGCCCCRCGCGGYGGKRANCCCGMRRKWRASGKWMMCMSKRNAACCRSWMAMGGTGGATGCCCGCATTGCCGGACCACTTGCGGCACTTTTGGGGCTGGTGCACGGGGCATATGATGGCGATGCGCTGTTTTTCTCGCGTGATCTGGTGGTTGAGGGCGACACCGGCGCGGCCCTTGCCCTGCGCAACGCAGTCGATGATGCCGAGCTTGATCTGGCGGGCGAAGTCTCGGCCCTTTCCGGTCCGCTCGCAGCCCCTCTCACGCGCCTTATTGCACTGGTTGAGCGGCGCATGGGCGTTAGCCTGTCGCGCCCCGAGGAGCCGGTATGGTGATGGAAATCGTTTGCCCTGCGGGCACGCCTGCGGCTTTGCGCGCCGCGGTGAAGGCGGGTGCCAATACCGTCTATTGCGGTTTTTCCGACGAAACCAATGCGCGCAATTTTCCCGGACTTAATTTCGACCGCACTGAAATGCGCCAAGGCGTGGCGTTCGCGCATCGGCACGGGGCCAAGGTGCTGATTGCCATCAACACTTACCCGCGCGCCGGTGACGAGCCATTATGGCACGCGGCTGTGCGAGATGYGGCCAGTTCCGGTGCCGATGCCGTCATTCTGGCCGATCCGGGGCTTTTGGACTATGCGGCAACGCACCACCCCGATATGCGCCGCCACCTGTCGGTGCAGGCTGCGGCCGCCAATGCCGATATCATAAATTTCTATCAGGCTGAATTCGGTATCAAGCGCGTGGTGCTGCCGCGGGTTCTGTCGGTGCCCGAGATTGCCTTGATCAACGCGGAAATCGAGGTCGAGACCGAGGTTTTCGTTTTTGGCGGGCTTTGCGTGATGGCCGAGGGGCGCTGCTCGCTGTCGTCCTATGCGACCGGCAAGTCGCCCAATATGCACGGGGTTTGTTCACCGCCTTCGCATGTAGAATACCACGACCAAGCCGGACATTTGGATGCAAAGCTGGGCGGTTATACCATCCACCGCGCCGCGCCGGATGAGCCAGCCCCTTATCCGACATTGTGCAAAGGCTGCTTTACGGCGGGCGACAAGCGGGGGCACCTATTCGAGGATCCGGTTTCTCTGAATGCCGAACAGCTGATCCCGCAATTGGCCAAGGCCGGCGTGACCGCGTTAAAGATCGAAGGCCGCCAACGTTCGCGATCCTATGTGGCGCAGGTGGTGCGCAATTTTCGCGCCGCCGTGGATGCGCTCGAGGCCGGGCAGCCAATGCCGCAGGGCATGCTCACGCGGCTCACCGAAGGGCAAGCCACGACCACTGGCGCCTACAAAAAGACCTGGAGGTGAGCGGATGGAGCTGACCCAAATGAAACTAACCTCCATGAAACTAACCGTGGGCCCGAACCAGTTTTTCTGGAAAAGCGACGATTGGGCCGCGTTTTATGCAGGTATGGCGCAGGCCCCGATAGACCGCGTGGTGCTGGGCGAACTTGTCTGTTCAAAACGTCTGCCATTTTATGGCGACCGGATTCCAGAGGCAATTATGGCCCTGCAAGATGCGGGTAAACAGGTCGCCCTGACCTCGCTGGCGCTGGTGACGCTGAAACGTGAACGCAAAATGACCGGCGAGTTGGCCGAAATGGGGGTCGAGGTCGAGGTCAATGACCTGACCGCGTTAACAAACCTGCCCAAGGGGCTTGCGTTCTCGGTCGGGCCATTGGTCAATGTCTATAACGAAGGCACGCTGGAATGGCTGGCGCGGTTGGGGGCTACCCGTATCTGCCTGCCACCGGAACTGACGCTACAATCGGTGTCGGTACTGGCGCGCACCGCCGCTGATCTGGGCGTCGAGGTCGAGGTCTGGGGCTATGGCCGTCTGCCCTTGGCTGTTTCCGGGCGTTGCTATCACGCACGCTTGCACGGACGCGCCAAGGATAATTGCCTTTTCGCCTGCGAGGACGACCCCGACGGGCTGCGTGTCAGCACCTTGGAGGASCAGCCCTTTTTGGCAATGAACGGGGTGCARACCYTGTCGGATWCCTATGCCTGTGCTGCGTATCAGGTCGAGGCATTGGCTGAAGCCGGGGTTTCAACCCTGCGCCTGTCACCGCATTCGCAAGGTTTCGCGCAGATTTGCCAGCTTTTCCGCCAGCGGCTTGATGGCGCACTTGACGGGGCGGGGCTTGCATCCGGGGTGCAGGATGCGGCAAAGGATGTACGCCTGTCCGACGGGTTTTTAAAAGGTGCGCGCGGGGCGGATTGGTCCGGTGATACCCACAAAGGGGAAAGAACATGAGAATTGCAGTTGTCAGCTCGACAGAACGTGGGGAAACCGACCGGCTCATTTCGCAAACTGCGGATTTTTTACTGGCGCAAGGGGCAAAACTTACGGGTATCGTCAAGGTGCTTGAGGGCGAAGAAGACCCCTCTTGCGCCTGTGATATGGCGGTGCGGGTGTTGCCTGAAGGGCTGATTATTCCTATCACCCAGGATTTGGGTGACGGATCAGATGCCTGCAAACTTGACCCCGGTGCGATTGCGCGTGCGGTGAATGAGGTAGAAAAGCAGCCGCTTGAGGGTGTTCAGCTGTTTATCCTCAACAAGTWNGGCCCCGAAGAGGCCGATGGCCGCGGTTTTCGTGCCGCAATCGGAGCCGCCCTTGAGGCGGGCATTCCGGTTCTTGTGGGTGTTGGTGGCCCCAGTCGCTCCGCCTTTGATGCTTTCGTTGACGGGTTGGCCGAAGCCTTGCCACCAGATGCGGGCGCGATCCGCGACTGGTGTCGTGGGGTGATGTCCTAATCCACGCCCTTTGGCATTGGGTAAGACCATGTTTTATACGGGCCCCAATCCTCAATCTCGGGATAAAACTGCCGCCGCCATGCGCGCACTTTCGGGTTGAACACGCGCCGCCACACGGGTGGGATCATCGCCATGAATGTCATCGGCGGATATCCGGTGGGCAGTTGCGGTACTTTGCTCTGATCATATATCTGCAACAGTGGAAAGCGGCGCATTGGGTTAAGGTGGTGGTCGGCGTGACGTTGCAGGTTGATCAGCAAAAGCCCCGAGACATGATGCGCTGAATCCCAGGAATGGTGCAGGGCCACCGGCTCATATTTACCGTCGCCCAGATATTTGCGCGTCAGCCCGTAATGTTCGACGTAATTGGTCAATTCCAGTTGCCAGATGGCGATGAAGGCCTGAAAGATAAACAACCCAACCGCAAACCAGCCGCCGATTGCGAATGCTACCGCCAGCATGATCATCGCCAGCATCAGGTACTTCCAGATCGGGTTTGAGCGGTGGAAAGGCGAACGGTTGCGCCGTGACAGCATTGCCTTTTCCGCCCGCCATGCAGATCCCGGCCCTTGCCATAAAATGCGGAAAAAAGCGCGGTGAAAGCCTTCGTTATAACGCGCCGTTACTGTGTCGCGTGGCGTGCCGACCCATGGGTGATGCACCAACAGATGTTCGGTGCGGAAATGGCCGTAAAGCACAAGCGCCAGCAACAGGTCTCCCAGATGACGCTCAAACCGGCTGGCCTTGTGCATAAGCTCATGCGCGTAAACGATGCCGACGATGCCGGTTGTCACTCCGATGCCAAACATGATGCCAAGGACCTCATACCAGCGATAGCTGCCAAAATGGCTTAGATAATAGAGTGTACCGAAAACCAGACAAAACTGGATGGGGAACCAGACCCAGGTCAGCAACCGGAACCAGAACAGCTCTTTGTCCGGCGTCTCGGGGTCAGGGTTGCGCAGGTTTTTACCCAGCACCATGTCCAGCAGCGGCATCAAAACCCAGCCGTAAAACGGGATCAACAGGATATACCAGCCGCCCTGTGTCACTGCCAGCACCACAAGGGGCACAAAGGTTATGGTCATCCAGTAGGGCCAGGCACTCAGGCGGGCGGATGCCAGGGCTTCGTTCATTATTCCACTTCCTTTTCGGGAAAATGCGCGCGCGGGGTCAGGCGCAGGTAAATACCGTCGAGCGCACGCACCGTCAGACGCGCCACCGGCACCGGGTCAGGTGCCGCCTCTCCGGTTTCTTCACGCACTCGCAGCCTCACATTGCCGAGTGTTCCGARCTTATTCTACAATATTTYACTCGGATTTATGGGGGAAATGGCCCCCTGTCATTGACGATCGTCAGAAARAACGCCCCGAAACTGCAACAAGGTCTGGAAACCGTGCAACTCCTGTGCTTTTGATGGGCAAGCCAGAAAGGGCAATTATGCCAATACCGACCCCCAATCCGCATCCCTGCGGCCAATGTGCGTTTTATTCTCAAAGCGTTTGGGAGCCTGTGGGCAAAAGCTCGGTCGCGGCACTAAGGCATAGATTCACGCGAACGGACCTGCCCGAGGGGCAAACCCTTTGGAAACAAGGTAACGAAAGTGCTGGGGTTATCTGCGTATCAAGGGGGCTGATTGCGCTGCGCAGCTTGCATTCGGACGGCAGCTCGACCCTCCTGAGACTGGCCTATCCGGGCGAAATCATCGGCATTCGGTCCTTCCTGACCGGACGCGCGCATCAAACCGAAGCAAAGGCCCTGCAGCCATCACGGGTCTGTGTAGTATCGCAAAACAGGGCGAACCAAATCGTGCAAAACAATCCCGGTGTCCTTTCGCGTCTTGCGATCCGCTGCATTAACGAAATTGACCGTACTCATGAACGTATAATCGCAGCGGCAACAATGTCGAACAAAGAGCATCTGGCAGCGCTCTTGCAACGGCTGATGGATGCGCATGGCGAAAAGATCGGGGATCACTACAGGATGAGGCTGCCGCTCTCACGTTCGGATCTTGCAGATCTGATTGGGGTACAACCCGAGACCCTGTCCCGGATTGTAGGCCGCCTTGAAAAAGACGGACGTTTTAAAATCACCGGACGCAAGGTCGTAACGCCCATCCCCCCCTGCGCCTAGCAAAAAATACGGGCCATTCCTCACATAACCGCCCGAAGGTTCAAAAAGAGATCTTGGCAAAACACATTTCATTTTTGCTCCCGCTCGGAGAGTGCCCCAAAGCGTGGGGCGCTTTTGATTTGGCGTTCGGATACGTTAATTTTGGTTGATCATTTGCAGGGAAAATATTTGAATTTTTCCATCAAAACTTACAACTTCTCCACGCTTTGGGGTAATCCTTCGTCAAAGAAACGCTGCATTTTTTACATACAAGGGGCTATTAGGGGTCGAGTCCGGTAGGGGCAATCCGGACCTGTCGCGGAATTGTGCCGCTCCTTTAACCGCGTATTATACGCAAAAGGAGAACGAGAATGGGAACGGAACAATCAGCCGAATTCAGGCAGGAGGCGGTGCGTGTTGCGCTGACCACTGGGCTTGCGCGAAAGCAGGTAGCTGCTGATTTTGGTATCCATTGCCAGGCAGGGTATGTTTACATGCCCGAGATGGGGGTTTTCAACATTGAGCCGGTGGGTTCGGCAGGATCGGAAGACTTTGCCCGAACCGTCTGTCCAGTCTGGTCTGGAAAGAGAAGTAGCCCTGCTGCGAAAGGAAAACCGGCTACTTCGTGAGGAGAGGGAAGTGTTAAAAAATCCTTTTACAACATCATCTCAAAAAGCTCCGCCTGCCAACGTTCCAAGGAGAGTACGCAAAACAGGCCCAGATATGTGCTGCCGAGAACAAAGACCATATCCAGTATTTGGCGCGACTGTGTGAGATGGAGCTGATTGACCGCAAACGACGCATGATTGAGCGGCGCATCAAAGCCGCAAAGTTCCCCAGCACGAAAAGCTTTGACAGCTTTGACTTCAAGATTATGCCCGGCTTGAACAAGCCACTGACCATGGATCTGGCACGGTGTGACTACGTGGATCGCAGGGAAAACATCATCGCCCCTGGAGCATCAGGCACGGGCAAGACGCACATCGCCTTGGGGCTTGGATTAGCTGCGTGTCAAAGAGGGCTGAAGCTGCAGCGCCTGCAAAAACAACTGACCAGCCAGAACCTGTTGATTATCGATGAACCCGGCTTCGTGCCCCTCAGCAAATCCGGCGCTGAATTGMTCTTCGAGGTCATATCCCGACGCTACGAGCGCGGCTCCATCATCATAACCTCGAACCTGCCCTTTGATGAATGGACCGAGGTCTTCGGTGCCGAACGCTTGACTGGCGCACGACTGGACCGTTTGACCCACCACGTCAATATCTTGGAAATGAACGGCGAGAGCTATCGTCTGAACCAGATCCGCGCAAAACGTCTGACGCCTTAAGTTGGCCTCAAGCCATCCCGGAATAGGCTGCTGTCGTCTCTAGAAACAAATTACCCCGTCGCCAACTGGCCTTCTTTTACGCCGCCGAATGGCCGGTTTTTACTCCGCCGTTGACAGGTAAGATTGAAAAAATGGATCAGGAACGTCGTATTATGCTGAAAAATGAAGGCAATTATATACTTGACAAACCCAGTGATATTCCCTATCTATAAAACATAGAGTTAAAGGAAATCAAATGTCTGTTCTATCCAAAGCCTATATGCACGATGAAGCCGCAGCTTTTGCGCACGTTGAGGCTATGCTTTGGGGTGATGAGCCAAGCTGTCCACATTGCGGCAACTGCACCAACATCTATGAACTGAAAGGCGTATTTTCCAAGCCTTCCAAGAAGAACCCCGAAGGTGTTGAGCGTCACGGCCTGAAAAAGTGTTCCGCCTGTCGCAAGCAATTCACCGTTCGCCACAACACAATCTTTGCAGAAAGCCATATCCCGCTGCACAAGTGGCTACAGGCCATCTACCTTATGACCAGCAGCAAGAAGGGTATCAGCAGCCACCAGCTGCACCGTGTGCTTGAGATCACCTATAAATCCGCATGGTTCATGTCTCACCGTATCCGTGAGGCTATGTGCAGCGACAACACTGTTGATTTCGGTTCTGGTGGCGGCGTTGTAGAGGTTGATGAAACTTTCATCGGTCACAAACACAAGAAAGCAGAAGGCGCACGTGGCTACGCTCACAAGAATGCCATGCTGACACTGGTTGATCGCACCACGGGCCAGTCCAAGTCTTTCGTTGTTGATAACGTGAAGGCGTCCACTCTGTTGCCTATCCTGCGCGAGAACATCGCCAAGGAAGCAATCGTTTATACGGATGAAGCCAAGCAATACACAAAGGTTGGCGCAGAATTTGCAGAACACGATTTCACCACGCACAGTAAGGGCCAGTATGTGCGCGGCAACGTGCATACAAACACGATTGAGGGCTATTTCAGCATCTTCAAACGCGGCATGAAGGGCGTTTATCAGCATTGCGGTAAACAACATCTTCATCGTTATGCCGCAGAATTTGAGTTTCGTTACAATAATCGAGTTGCAAATGGCGTGGATGATAGTGCCCGTGCGAATAAAGCGCTTCACGGGATTGTCGGCAAAAGGGTGCTATACAGGGACTCGTCTCTGGCGTAGAATCTTGCCAGAAAGGAACAGGTGCGATGGCTACGCCAGATCAAATACCAACTGATCTTACGATTGACCTCGGGGACGATTTAGCCCCCGATGAATTTATTGTGGCCGTCCGAAATTTCCTTGGCTATGTGTCTGAAATTACCGACTCCCAAAAAGGCGATGGTGCAGACGTAAGTTGGACAGTGAAGGTCAGTGAGGGGAGTGCATTGGTTGGCGTTTGCCCCAACGAAACCGCCCCAGCATCTAGGCTGGCCATGATATACAAACAGGCAGAGTATGGCCCAATGGCTCTTGCCCGTGGTGACATTAAGGGTGCTGGCCTGTCCGAAAAGGCAATCGGTCATTTGAAAAGCCTGTCTGATCTTGTCGGGAAGCACCAAAACGGCAAGGGCGTCAATCTCTGGGTCAATCGAAAGCCAATTAGCATTGGCAGCGGAATCGCTAAAAATGTTCGAGAGGACTGGGAAAGCGACTATCACGATTTTGGGACTATAGAGGGCCGTCTTGAGGCGATCCAAGACAGTAGTGGTTCTATAAAAATAAGGGTAAAAGATTTCCTTTACCCAAGGGCGATAAATTGTGTTGTGCCTGAACGCATGATTGAGCAGGTGCTAACCAGTTTTAGAAAGCGTGTCGAAATAGAGGGCCGCATTCATTACCGCCGCGATGGGACTCCTATAAGCATTGAAGCCGATCACATTGATCTACTACCAGAGGACGACGACCTACCATCTACGGCAGACGTGCGTGGGATTATGGTGTCTGCATGACAATGGAAAAGATATACTGGGACAGCAATTGTTTCTTAAGTCATTTTCAGGCTGTAGATGGGCAAGTTGAAAAATGTGATGGTGTAATTGAACGGGCAGAGCGCGGTGAGGTATTGATAGTAACCTCTGCCTTGACCCTAGCTGAAGTATTGTGGATGCGTGGCGGGCCAAAGCTAGCTAAGGATAAAGCCGAACTGATCCAGAAGTTTTTCAGGCGGTCATATATTAGAGTTTATAATGTGACCAGAAAGAATGCAGAGGCAGCGCAATTTCTTGTTTGGGATAAATCCATCAAACCAAAAGATGCTATTCACGTTTCAACCGCACTTCACCTGAAAGTGGATGCTCTTGAAACATTTGATAAGGCGCTAATTAGCAAAAGCGGCAGTGTGGGAAATCCGCTTTTGCTAATTAGGGAGCCACAAGCCGCTGACCAAAAAAGGATGCAATTACTTGCCCCAGAAACAAACCCAGCTTGACCGCTTCAAAGAAGCCGCCCGTGAGCTTGAATGCGACGATGACGAAAAGCGCTTTGACACTACCGTTAAAGAACTGGCGAAAGATGGCGGTCAAAAGAAGCCCGAAAAGAAAGACTGACCTGCTTTAGCTATTGCAGTCTAGGCGTTGCTGTAAGGCTTGGGTTTGTCAAGTATATAATCACCAAAATGAAGGTTGGGGCTGTTCCCGTGGGTGGGTTCGAAGGTTTTATCGAACTTCCATTGAATTTCCTCGCAAACCCTTGGAACTTATGGAAAGCAGGGCAATCGGTAATCCCCCCATTTTTAATGGGGTCCGCCTATAGAATTATGCGGCCATTTTCAGTTTCATAGCAGGTGTGATCCCGCCGATGCCCATGTTGGGGCG
>NVTS01000065.1 GCA_002732995.1 Marinosulfonomonas sp.
TCCTCGTCGAACTCTCCGCGTCTCATCTCGCGGGGGATCTTGTGCAGCGTGGTGCGATCGTCATCGCTCAGCCCCACCAACATCTCCCCGGCAACGGGAGACACGACGTTGCCTCGCTGGTCCTCGGCCGTTCGCTCCGACGTTACGGCGGTCCGCTTGGGCTTGGGCCGGGGAATCGACGGCGGTGCGAGTGGAGGCGTCGGCGGCGACGCAGCAGGAACCTCGGCCGCCTCACGCGGGGCGCCGCCGACCTTCGGGGGCTCGACAGACTTCCGTTTGCCGCCGACCTTCGGCAGCTCTCCAGTCCTGCGCTTGGGCGTCGGTGGAGGCGATGCCGTTTCTGGGCTGGAGCAGGTCAAGGTCGTTGACCAGCGCCTGAAAGCGCTCGCGGTCCTCAGCCAAGTCGATTGAATCGGGCGTGGTGCCGAGGATCGGGATGCCCGCGGCCTCAAGGTCATTGGCGAGTTTAAGCGGGGTTTGGCCGCCGAACTGCACGATGACGCCGTGCAGGGTGCCGTTTTCCTGCTCGACCCGCAGGATTTCCATCACGTGCTCGAAGGTGACTGGCTCGAAATACAAACGATCCGAGGTGTCGTAATCAGTCGACACGGTTTCGGGGTTACAATTGATCATGATGGTCTCGTAACCCTGTTCGGTCAGGGCGTAACAGGCGTGGCAACAGCAGTAATCGAACTCGATGCCTTGGCCGATACGGTTGGGGCCACCGCCGAGGATCACGACTTTTTTCCGGTCACTGGGCCGTGCTTCGCATTCCACGTCGCCCATCGCCGGGGCCTCGTAGGTGGAATACATATAGGGGGTTTGGGCCTCGAATTCGGCGGCGCAGGTATCGATGCGTTTGAAACAGGCGGTGACACCGGCTTTGATACGGATCTTGCGCACGGCGACCTCGGTTTGGTCTGTCAGGAAGGCGAGGCGGGCGTCAGAGAAGCCCATCATTTTCAGCGCCCGCATACCGTGTTCATCATGCGGTAGGCCCGCATTTTTTACGGTTTCCTCGGCATCCACAATCTCGCGGATACGGGCGAGGAACCATGGATCAAACATGGTGGCGGTGTGGATTTCATCATCGGTCAACCCGTGGCGCATAGCCTGCGCGATGGTGCGCATCCGGTCGGGAGTTTGCAGGCTGAGCGCCTTGATCACGGCGGTTTTGTCGGGTGCGCCTTCGATTGCGACCTCATCAAAGCCGGTCAGGCCGGTTTCCATTGAGGCCAGCGCTTTTTGCAGGCTCTCGTGGATGGTGCGCCCGATCGCCATGGTTTCGCCGACCGATTTCATTGCGGTCGAGAGCAGCGGCGGGGAGCCTGCGAATTTCTCAAACGCAAAGCGCGGGATTTTGGTAACCACGTAGTCGATGGTTGGCTCGAAGGACGCTGGCGTGACTTTGGTGATGTCGTTGTCCAGCTCGTCCAGCGTGTAGCCGACCGCGAGTTTGGCGGCGATTTTGGCAATCGGAAAACCGGTGGCCTTGGACGCCAACGCCGAGGAGCGTGACACGCGGGGGTTCATTTCGATCACGATCATGCGCCCGTCGGCCGGGTTGATGGCCCATTGCACGTTGGAGCCGCCGGTTTCCACGCCGATTTCGCGCAGCACCGCGATGGAGGCTGTGCGCATCATCTGGTATTCTTTGTCGGTCAGGGTCAGGGCGGGGGCCACCGTGATGGAATCACCGGTGTGCACGCCCATCGGGTCGATGTTTTCAATGGCGCAGACGATGATGGCGTTGTCGGCTTTGTCGCGCACCACTTCCATTTCGAATTCTTTCCAGCCCAGCAGGGATTCATCAATCAGGATTTGGCTGACTGGCGAGGCGTCCAGCCCGGTGGTGCAAAAGTGGATGAAATCTTCGCGGTTATAGGCCACGCCGCCGCCGGTGCCGCCCAAGGTAAAGGCGGGGCGGATGATGGCGGGCAGGCCGATGTCATCCAGCGCCGCCATGCATTCCTCAAGGGTTTCGGCGATGGCGGCGCGGGGGTTCTCGAGGCCGATACGGTCCATCGCCTCGCGGAACAGCTTGCGATCCTCGGCCATTTCGATGGCTTGCCGGTTGGCGCCGATCAGCTCGACGTTGTATTTTTCCAGAACACCCAAGTCGTCGAGTTCCAAAGCGGTGTTCAGGCCGGTTTGGCCGCCCATGGTGGGCAGCAATGCGTCGGGGCGCTCTTTTTCAATGATTTTAGCGACCATTTCGGCGGTGATCGGCTCGATATAGGTGGCGTCGGCCAGCTCGGGGTCGGTCATGATGGTGGCGGGGTTGGAGTTGACCAGAATGACGCGGTAGCCTTCTTCGCGCAGCGCTTTGCAGGCTTGCGCACCGGAGTAATCAAACTCGCAGGCTTGGCCAATAATAATTGGCCCCGCACCGATTATCATGATCGATTTGATGTCATCTCTTTTTGGCATGTGCAGGCCCCCAAACGGCAAATTCTTGTGGGTTATAGATCAGCGGTGGCGGGGCGCAAGCCCTGAGGTTGCTTAATGCGGCAGCAAGGTCGATTTTTTATGATGGGCAACGGCAAAGGCGAGGGCAAGGCCGATCATACTAAGTGTGCCAAAGAAGGACGCAGGTTGCGAGATTATGCCGATATGCGGGTAGATTGATGTAAGGGCCACAACTGAAACCGGTGCGAAAATCAGCAACAGCAATACAGCACCCCGAAGGGTGCCAAACCGATCAATCAGCACAGGCGCAAAGGCCACGGCAGGTAGGTAGTGGTAGCCCCAGGATATCGGATTAATCAGGGATATGCAGATAATGACGATTGGCCAGAGCAAGATGTTGTCTAAGGCAGTTTCCTTATTCTGGCGAAATTTATAGGCAAAAAATGCCAGCGTTACCAAAATTGCAACCGCCGAAAGTCCGCGCCATAGGGCGGGTTTGGCCATCACCTGCCAGCCTTTTACTGGCCTTCATCGGCGGCACTGGCAATGAAATTAGGATCATGGATCATCTGCATTTGGTCGGCAAAGAACATTTGCCCAATGATGGCATCGAATGAATATGTATGTATTGTGCTCATAACCGTGCCGCTAATTCTGCCAACCTCAGCCAAGAACAAGCTGTGTAATGGCCAGCCTGCCAGGGCGATGGATAGCCCGCCAAGGCTGGCACCTATTACGACAAAACTGCCGAATGCCCGCCTGTTTCCGCTGGCCAGAAAAGGCAATGCCAACAGCGCCGGATACAGTTTGATCGATGCTGCAAGCGCAATGACTGCCCCAGCGGTTAATGGCGCGCCCGCGCGGTGACGCTCCACCCCCAGAACGATCAGAAAGCTAACGAATATCTAGGGCTGGTTTTGCACGATGGGGACGACCCCGATCAGGGTAAACGTCAGAATGAGCAGACCCAGCAGGGTAAACCTGAGGGCAGGCATTGCGCTGCCGGACGCACGCCACGCCAGAATAACCATGCWRYMRATCAGGAGCGGGTTTATTATACTGGCCCATTTTACCACAGTTTCAAATTGGGTTACTGTGGTGAGCCAGCCGAAAACATGCGCCCATATTGGCGGATAAATAAACGGGAAAACGTCACTGCTGCGGCCTTGGCTATGGTGATGCGCGATCCATTCAGGCGGCGGGCGCATTGTGAAAATGTCTGTGTCATGTGGATAAATCTGGTCCAGCATGCCCAGTTGGTAGTAATGGCCCGCCATCCAGCTGGCCAAGAGGTCGCTTGACCCCGAGGTGTCATTGATCAAGATAATGAACGTTGCGATGCTGGCAATAATTACCGCAATAATAGATGTGCCTATTGAACGCATTAACTGATGAAAACCTCTGGTTTGGGTGCTTTGGTCATTGCTATAATTCCCTTTCTACAAAGGTGGGGTAATTATGGCTATATGCTGAATGGCAAACGGTTTTTACCTGTGGCTCTGTTGCTCCAATTTATTCAGGTTGGGGGCTGAAGGCAGATATTCGTGCCGAAAATTGCCCCGATAAGGTGCATATAGGCCAAATTGGATGGATTGCTGGCGTTGCCTCTCTTGACTTTATCGGCTGTGCGCGGTGTATCAGCCCGACCAATCCATTCACCCCAAGGGGATAATTATGCACGTTTACCGCAGCCACACCTGTGCCGAATTGAACAAATCCAACGTTGGCGACACTGTTCGTTTGTCGGGCTGGGTGCATCGGGTGCGCGACCACGGGGGGCTGTTGTTTATTGATTTGCGTGACCATTACGGGATTACCCAGGTGATGGCGGATTCTGACAGTCCGGTGTTTGCCGAGATTGAAAAGCTGCGGGCCGAGTGGTGCATCCGGATTGATGGCAACGTGATGGCGCGCGACGGATCACTGGTGAACCCGAAAATCCCGACCGGTGAGGTCGAGGTGTTTATTCGTGATATCGAGGTTCTGGGTGCGGCGGACGAGCTGCCGTTGATGGTGTTCGGCGAGCAGGAATACCCCGAAGAAACCCGTCTGAAATACCGCTATCTGGATCTGCGCCGCGAGAAATTGCAGCGCAACATGAAGATGCGCTCCGATGTGGTGGCCAGCATGCGCAAGCGAATGTGGGACAAGGGATTCCGTGAATTCCAGACGCCGATCATTACGTCGTCCAGCCCCGAAGGTGCGCGGGATTTTCTGATCCCGTCGCGGCTGCATCCGGGCCGTTTTTACGCGCTGCCCCAAGCGCCGCAGCAATTCAAACAGCTGATCATGGTGTCGGGGTTCGATAAATATTTCCAGATCGCGCCGTGTTTTCGCGATGAAGACCCGCGTGCCGACCGCTCGCCTACCGATTTTTACCAGCTGGATTTGGAAATGTCTTTTGTCACCCAGCAGGATGTGTTTGACACCATCGAGCCGGTGATCCACGGCATTTTTGATGAATTTGGCGGCGGTCACAAGGTTGATACCAACTGGCCGCAGATTTCCTATCGGGACGCGGCGCTGTGGTATGGCACCGATAAGCCTGATTTGCGCAACCCGATCAAGATGCAGGTTGTCTCGGAGCATTTCCGTGGTTCCGGCTTCAAGATTTTTGCCAGCCTGCTGGAGAATGAAGGCACCGAAATCCGCGCCATTCCTGCACCAAAGGGTGGCAGCCGCAAATTCTGCGACCGGATGAATGCGTTTGCCCAAAAAGAGGGCTTGCCGGGGATGGGGTATATTTTCTGGCGCGATCTGGGCGAGGGGATGGAGGCTGCGGGACCATTGGCCAAAAACATCGGACCGGAACGCACCGAAGCGATCCGGTTGCAACTGGGCCTTGGCGTTGGGGACGCGGCGTTCTTCCTTGCCGGCAAACCCAAAGCGTTCGAGGCCGTTGCGGGACGTGCGCGGGACGAGATTGGCCGCGAGTTGGGTCTGACCGAAAATAACCGTTTCGCCTTTGCCTGGATCGTCGATTTCCCGATCTACGAGCGCGACGAGGAAACCGGCAAGATTGATTTTGAACACAACCCGTTTTCGATGCCCCAAGGCGGGATGGAAGCGCTTAACGGTGATCCGCTGGATGTGCTGGGCTATCAGTATGACCTGTCGTGCAACGGTTATGAGCTGGTTTCGGGCGCGATCCGCAATCACAAGCCGGAAATCATGTTCAAGGCGTTTGAAATTGCCGGTTATGGCAAGGACGAAGTCGAAAAACGTTTTGGCGGGATGGTGAATGCGTTTAAATTCGGCGCCCCGCCCCACGGTGGGTGTGCAGCGGGGATTGACCGCATCGTGATGTTGCTGGCGGACGAGGCCAACATCCGCGAGGTGATCATGTTCCCGATGAACCAACGCGCCGAAGATTTGATGATGGGCGCACCAAACGAGCCGATGAACGAGCAGTTGCGCGAATTGCACCTACGGGTGATCCCGCAGGATTAGGGTGCAAGTGCGCTGTAAAATGCCAAAAACCCCGCAGTGACCGCTGCGGGGTTTTTTATTTTGCACGGGGTCTGGTAGCGTGTCGTTGATAAGTGAGTATAAGAGGTGACTGTGACACTTAACCCTGAAACCGCCGCCATCCGGGGCGCGGGGTAAACGAAAATCTGGCCCGCGAGGTGTTGGAGCTGCACACGCTCGGGGTTGACGGGGCCTATACGCAAAAGGACATTTCCGAGCTGGCCAAGCTGTTTGCCGGCATGACCTATCGGCGCAAGGGCGGGTTTACCTATGCGCCCCGAATGGCCGAGCCGGGGCCGGAAACCGTGCTGGGAAAACCCTATGGTGGTTATATTCAGGACCTGTTTCACATCACCGGTTTTCTGGATGATCTGGCAGTTCATCCCGATACTGCCCGCCATCTGGGGCGTAAACTGGTGGTGCATTTCGTATCGGATACGCCCGATGCGGGGCTGGTGGTGATCATTTTGCGCGGCGGCATGGATGGGCTGGATGTGGGGGGCGCGCCGCAGGTTATTTTGTGAGTTGCTTTAGTAGGCTGTCGCAACGATGATAACCGGCGCAAATGTTTGCGGTGTTGCGGCCTTGGCTTCGTGTGTTGCGGTCAGGGTAACGGCCATGCCCAGTGATACGGCACCGGCCACCAGAACGACCCAGTCAACAGCGATGTTGCCGTTGTCCTCATTGGCGAAGCGGAAAAGTTTTTTTAGCATGGCGGTTTTCCTTATGGCAGTCGCATGTGTCTTTAGCCTTAAGATTGCCTTTGGAATGCGGCGAAAATTGGGTGAGAGTGGTGCGATTTTGGGGTATGTCGGGGGCTGATTTTCCGCTCGACAGGAGGATTGCACGCGGTATCATCGCGCCAACATGTGAGGGGTGTGCGATGCCGGACGAGACGCGATTGGGCAGAGTTGTTAAGGACTGGTCTGTGCCTGTGCGCCCTGCGACGCCGGTGCTTGAGGGGCAATATGCGCGGCTGGAATTGCTGGATGCGAACCGCCATGCCGCCGAAATCCATCGGGCCAATAGCGTTGATGACGCGATCTGGGATTATCGGCCTTACGGCCCGTATACGTCGGCGGCCGGGTATCACCGCTGGGTGCGCGATATTACGGCGGGGGATGATCCGGTGTTTTATGCGGTCAAGAACCTTGCGACGGGGCGTTTTGAAGGGGTTGCCAGTTATTTGCGGATCAACCCCGAGGCCGGATCAATCGAGGTCGGGCACATTAATTTCTCCAAATCCCTGCAACGCACCCGGGCTGCGACTGAAGCCATGTTCCTGATGATGGGGTGGGCTTATGACGCGGGCTACCGGCGTTATGAATGGAAATGCAATGCGCTGAATAAGGGCTCGCGCTGTGCGGCTGAACGGTTGGGGTTCAGCTATGAGGGGGTTTTCCGCCAAGCGGCTATTGCCAAAGGGCGCAATCGGGATACGGCGTGGTATGCCTCGATTGACAGTGAATGGCCGGCGCTAAAATCCGCCTTTTCCACATGGCTTGTGCCGGGGAATTTTGAGGCGGATGGCAGGCAGAAAGAAAGCCTGTCTGACCTGACCCGTCTGGTGCGGATTGTGGATGATCCGGCGCTGTGATCTGGCGGGTTCATCCGCTCCTGTTGTTATACCACTTCGCCACCGGCAAGCCGTTCCTTGAACATCCCGTTTAGCCGCTGCACATCGCTGCGGATGGGTTGGCCGTTGGCGCGGTCATTGGCCAGCGCAAGGGCTGCCGCCTCGAGCGGGCCATCATGGGCACTGCGGGCAACGCCAGTGGTGAATTGCGCCACATAATCCAGCATTTTGCCATCGGGACGTGCCCGCAGCACATCGGCAACATGGGCAATGTCGTCCCGAAATGCGATCGGGTCCGGTGTGATCGTTTCATTCGACACCATGCGTGGCCCTGGTGGTTGCGCGGTATCCGGCAGGTGGGCAAGGATGGCCTGCTGAAACACCCCGAGGCTATCAATCGGTTTGGCAAAAAACCCGTCGGCCCCTGCGGCCATAGCGTCGGCTTCGCCACCGGCATCGCCACTGATGCCCAATATGACTTCGATGCGCGGGCTGGACTGGGCCAGTTCGGCAATCAGGTCGGTGCCTGACCCATCGGGCAGCCCCAGATCGACCACCACCACCGAGGGGCGGTAAACCCGCAGATGTTTGCGCGCCGCGCCAAGGCAATCTGCCCGCCGGATACGTGCGCCGGATCGCAAACACAGCAGGCGCATTGCTTCGCTGGCAAAGCGGCTATCCTCGACCACCAGCACGGTCAGCCCCAGCAGAGGCCGCGCGGCGGTAGGGGTGCGCCCCATTATCATATCGTTGAAATCATCCATTCCCTTGCCCTTCCAGTATAAGCTTTGAGTCGTAGTTAAGCCGAGAATTGGCTAAGGGGAGGTTAACGGGACGGCATAAAGGGCAAGTGTTGGCTTGCGCGGGGCACATAGCCGCTGCATAACGCCACTGCGTTTCGACTTTACGTTTAATCCATAGAGCAACACATTTCGCGTATTCGCGTTAGCGAAAGGCAGCTAAATGTGTTTCAATGATAAGTCGGAACCTTAATGAACAGCGAATAAGGAACGCCAGATGATCGGACGCCTGAACCATGTTGCCATTGCCGTGCCTGATCTAGAGGCCGCAGCGGCGCTATACCGAGACACGTTGGGGGCCAAAGTGGGCACCCCACAAGACGAGCCGGACCACGGGGTCACGGTGATTTTCATCGAGCTGCCCAACACCAAGATCGAGTTGCTGTATCCATTGGGCGACGACAGCCCGATCAACAAGTTTCTGCAAAAGAACCCGTCAGGCGGCATTCACCATATTTGTTACGAGGTCGACGACATCATTGCCGCCCGTGACAAACTAAAGGCCTCCGGCGCCCGCGTATTGGGCACAGGCGAGCCAAAGATCGGGGCGCATGGCAAGCCGGTGCTGTTTTTGCACCCCAAAGATTTCACCGGCACGCTGGTTGAGCTGGAGCAGGTGTAAACATGGCCATTACATCCGCCCTTGTTCTGTTTGCCGTGATCTGGTTCATGACGCTGTTTATCGTGCTGCCGCTGCGCCTGAAAACACAAGCCGATGTGGGCAAGGTGGCACGTGGCACGCCCGCGTCCGCACCGGTTGACCCGCAACTAAAGAAACGGGCGCTGATCGTTACCGCGGTCACCGTCGTTTTGTGGTCCATTGTGATGGTGGTTATTTTAAGCGGCGTTATAACGGTCGAGGATTTCGACTGGTTTGATCATTTCACCCCGCCTGAGAGACGCTGAGCCATATGGGTAAAGGTGGCGGCTGCTAAAATCGGGATCAGCAGGTTCACCACCGGGATGGTCAGCGGCACGGCCATCAACACACCGGCCCACCAGATTTCGCGCCAATGCTGTTTGCGCAGTGCTATGGCACCGGCGCGCCCCAACCGGCGCATGGCTGCCATCTGGAAATATTCCCGCCCCAGCAGGTAACCGTTCAGCGCCCAGAACAGCAAAGGGGCAAAGAAGGGCATGAAGGCGTAAACCACAAACGCCAGCAGGTTGGCGCCGATCAGCAACCCCAGAAAGTTTAATGTGTCTGTCAGGGTTTCCCGAAAAGGGATGCGCGGGGTTTTGGGCAGGTGCGGGTAGTGTTTTCGCTCGACCGCTTTGGCGACATCATCGAGGAACAGGCCGGTAAAGGCCGAGGCAACAGGGATCATCAGGAAGAACGACAGGATCAGCATGAACAGCATTGATCCCCAGCCCAGCAGGTCTTTGATCCATGTGATTTCGCCAACAAACGGGATCGACAGGGTTTCGGGGGCGAGGGTGCTGATCAGGGCCAGAAAGGCCGCATAAATGCCAAACAGCAGGGCGATGGTCAGGGCAATGCCAAAGAACAGCACCCGCTGGAAGCGGTGATCGGTGAGCTGGCTGATGGATTTGGCGAAATCTGTAAATATCATGTGGTGATCCATTCGGTGATGGCAGGCACTTTGGGGCGGGGGCGTTCCTGCGGGGTGTTGCTCCCTGTGCCGATGTGGATGAAACCGGCGACTGTTTCGTGGTCTGCAAGTGAGCTGCCCCTGAATTGTCATCCGACCTGAGCCAGAGCCTTTTGGGTTGATACGCCATTTGGCGCAAGTTTAGCAACCGGCTGCCRCGCKGMGCYWNCATGWRRSSYMSSSKNGGCAGCCGGTTGCTAAAAYCAGGCGCTTGGCGAAGGCTTCTGGCACTTYATATCCAAGTGCTGAATGTGGGCGGGTTGTATTATAATCATGTGCCCGGTCACGAATTGCGATCCGAGYATGRKSKAGMWYKWGCWWSATGKYSWSRTTKWRCMYKWMSWCMSYCAKSSGCCSSTKSWRRMTKTKSWMAMWSMCRYYNCTGCATTRKYKTKCCGGGYSSARYKKSSWGSCATTGAGGTCCCGATTGATCGTTGGAAAAGTTTAAGCGCCTATGCATTGGCATGGTTTCCAAAACCGGGACTTTGCTTCGCCGATATCCACGCAGCGATTTCTCACGCGCGCGCAGCGGCGATCAACAGGCCCTAAACGCTCTAATCGATGGAGCACGGGGCCCTGCGGGTGATCTGACCCGGACGCTCGCGACCGCATATCGCGACATGGAAGATGGTCACTTGGCCCGGGCCGCCGAGCTTTTCTCTGAAGCTATGCGCGATCACGCCCGGATGGGCGGATCCAACGCTCAACGTGACCGGATCGATTTCTTGCTGGCTGCTTGTTTCGTCCGCGACGGAAGACAGCAGCAGGCCCGGACCGTGTTGTCGATTGCCCGACCGCGGGCGCTTGCGAAGGAACGGGTGGTCGGACTGTGAGACGGCCAGCTTTGTCCCGCATAACAGCCATTCCCTGATTTCCCCGAATACCCATTATCCAAAAGAAAACCAATCCGCCCCCCCTTACATCTTCATTAGTTGCGCCACTTCCAGCGTGCCGTTGATGTCAAGCACCGGACAGGCTGGCGATCTCCAAGGCGGCCTCCATACCGGCGGCCCTGACGATGGAATAGCCGTTCATCGGGGCATCACCGTCATCCTCCGAAAGCCCGTCAGCGCTGACGGTGCGGGATTTGCCCAGCGGAGTGCCGGGGTTTATGGCGGCTTCCCCCATACCCTCAACCCACGCGTGCCATTTGGCCTTGTGGGCCGCACCTTTTTCTTCAAATCCGAGATGCCGCCGCCACGGTAGGCAATGATGAATTCGGGTATAAGGGTGCCTTTCATTGATATTCGGGATGTCTGTTCGCGTTAGAGCGCCGATAATTAACGGGCACCAATTAACGGAAATTTTCGGGCGCGAGTAAAGCGGTTGGGGGAGGGAATGCCATACCGAGGGCCGAAAACGACAATCTAAGTCGCAAATATCGTGCAGAGTGGGGGGCGCATTTGCCACCCTAAGGCCAAGCAAAGAGGTGCGACATGGCTGAGAGATCAAAACCAAGACGACGCTCCGGCGGGCGCTCTGGCAATGCGCGGCGCTCGGCGACAGCTGCGATTGAGCAGATGCCGTGGCGCGTTCCGGTCAATACGGATCGCCCGACCGAACCGCTGGACGGCGAGGGGGTCGAGGCGATCCACGACGGGGCGATGCGCATTCTGGAAGAGATCGGCATCGAGYTTCTGAACGACGAGGCGCTTGCCATCCTGAAGGAGGCCGGTTGCACGGTGAACGGCACCAACGTGCGGATGGGGCGTGACTTTGTGATGGAGATGGTTGCCAAAGCGCCGTCGCAGTTCACCGTTACACCGCGCAACCCGGATCGCACGGTCACGATTGGCGGCAAGCACATGGTGTTTCTCAATGTGTCGTCACCGCCAAATTATTGGGACATGGAGCTGGGTAGAAAAGTAACCGGCACCCGCGAGAATTGCAGCAATCTGTTAAAGCTGACCCAGTATTTCAACTGTATCCACCTGTCGGCGGGCTATCCGGTCGAGCCAATGGATATTCACGCCTCGGTGCGGCATCTGGACGTGGTGCATGACAAGCTGCAAATCACCGATAAGGTGGTGCATGCCTACTCCTTGGGCCGTGAACGGGTCGAGGACACGATGGAGATGGTGCGCATCGCAGGCGGGCTGAGCCATGAGGAATTCGAGGCAAAGCCGCGGCTATATACCAACATCAATTCAACCTCGCCGCTAAAGCACGATGATCTGATGCTGGACGGGTATATGCGCATGGTGCGCCGGGGTCAGGCCGTGGTGGTGACGCCATTCACCTTGGCCGGCGCAATGGCCCCTGTGACCATGTCGGGGGCGGTGGCCCTGTCGATTGCCGAAGGGTTAAGCGTGATTGTGTTGGCGCAATATATCCGCCCCGGAGCGCCCTGTGTGCTGGGCACATTCACCTCGAACGTCGATATGAAATCGGGCGCACCCGCCTTTGGCACGCCCGAATACATGCGCGCCACGCAAATGACTGGCCAGATGACACGGTTTTATGGCTTGCCACTGCGCTCCTCTGGGGTGTGCGCCGCCAATGTGCCGGATGGCCAAGCCATGTGGGAGACCAGCAACAGCCTGTGGGCGGCGGTGCAATCGGGCACCAACATGGTCTATCACGCGGCAGGTTGGCTTGWGGGTGGTTTGATCGCCAGCCCAGAAAAATTCATCATGGATTGCGAGATTTTACAGCAAATCCAGCGCTATATGGAGCCTGAAATATGTGCCACCACGCCGAGTGACATTGCGTTTGACGCGATCAAAGAGGTTGGCCATGACGGGCATTACTTTGGGATCCAGCACACGCAGGACCGTTACGAGAAGGCATTTTATCAGCCGTTCCTGTCGGACTGGCGCAATTACGAGGCGTGGGATCTGGCGGGCGGCATGTGGAGCGCCGAGCGGGCGCATCACAAGTTCAAGGAAATCCTGAACGATTTCAAGGCCCCGCCGATGGACGATGCCATCCGCGACGAGCTGGCCGACTTTGTGGCGCGGCGCAAGTCCGAGGGCGGTGCGCCGACGGATTTTTAATGCACCGGAATGCTTCGAGTTTTAGCTATCCACTCCACCGGGTTTCGGGTTTTGTTAATCTCTGAAGCCTAGCGTCCCGTCATGATTATAAGGATGGGATGAATGCACGGGCTGATTAACCGTTCACTGGAGTGTTTCCTGAACGATACCTATGGCACTGAGGTTTGGCAGGATGTGGTCAAGGCTGCGGACCTGGGGTTTGAAAAATTTGAATCAATGTTGGAATATGATGATGCGTTGACCTATGCGGTGCTGGAAGCCGCGGCAGTGCGACTTACGAAATCAACCGATACATTGCTGATGGATATGGGCACTTATCTGGTGTCCAGCCCCAATGTGAAATCCCTGCGCCGCCTGTTGCGGTTTGGCGGGGAAACGTTTGGTGAATTTTTGCATTCGCTGGRTGATCTTCAGGATAGGGCAAGGCTGGCTGTGCCGGAATTGGACCTGCCTAAACTGTGCCTGCAGGGCAGTCCCGATAGCGGCAGCTTCAATCTGCTCTGCAAGGGGCCGCACAAAGGGTTCGGCTGGGTGATGGTCGGCCTAATGCAGGCCATGGCGGATGATTACGGTGCGCTGGTGCTGCTGGAACATCAGGGCGGCGGTGACGGGGTTGAGGAAATATCCATAGCCCTGATCGAGAGCCGTTATGCGGATGGGCGGAATTTTAGTCTGGCTGGCCCGGTCAGGGCGGATGCATGATGGAGAATATATGCCTGCAACCGGCGTCAATGTCCCTGTTGATGCCAATGCATCTTATATTGACGGCGGACGGGGAAATCGTGCAGGCGGGCCCAACGATAGCCAAGCTGTATCCGGACCGTGATCTATCCGGTCTGCCGTTCTTTGATTGTTTTGAGGTGCAGCGCCCGCATAACACCACCACCGTGGCCGATATCATCGGCGCAAAAGGGGCCAAGCTGCACCTGACTGTGCAAAACGGGCACCAGACCACGCTCAAGGCCGTCGGCGTGACGCTTGCGGGCGGGGACGGGGTGTTGCTGGATATGTCCTTCGGGATTTCAGTGGTTGATGCCATTGGTACCTATGATCTGACAATCGGTGATTTCGCGGCAACGGATCTGGCGGTTGAAATGCTCTATCTGCTCGAGGCGAAATCGGCCGCGATGATGGAATCGCGCAAGTTGAATACCCGGTTGCAAGGCGCCAAAATCGCTGCCGAGGAACAGGCCTATACCGACACGCTGACCGGGCTGAAAAACCGCCGCGCGATGGACCATGTGCTGGCACGGTTTATTGAGGCAGGTGAAAAGTTCGGCCTGATGCAGGTTGATCTGGATTATTTCAAGGCGGTGAATGATACGATGGGTCACGCGGCGGGCGATCATGTGCTGTTGGAGGTCGCCAAAATTCTGGTGGATGAAACCCGCGATGAAGATCTGGTGGCGCGGGTGGGGGGCGATGAATTTGTGCTGCTGTTCCACCGGCTGACCGATATTGAAAAGCTGAACGATATTGCCAGCCGCATCATTGCGCGGATGGAAGTGCCGATTGCGTTTAACGCCGGGCACTGCCGGATTTCGGCGAGCATTGGCACAACCGTGTCGGATTATTACCAAACCCCTGATGTCGTCAAAATGCTGGGGGATGCGGATTTGGCGCTCTATGCCTCAAAGAACAAAGGGCGGGCCTGCTATACGGTGTTCACAAATGATTTACTGGGGCGCGCGATGTAGGGTTTCAAGTTGGCCAATAGAAATATGGCAAAAGGAAACTCTTCGTCGCGGGYTTTCCTTAATGTTTAAGCAAAGAACTTATTCCGGCCTGTTTCAGTCATTGTTTGGCCCCGAATCTTTGGCAAAACAACCTTGAAACAACACAGAATAAAGAATCGGAGACGACGATGAACTGGCTTACAACAATTTCATTCGACCAAATCGGTATGGCTTTCCTGACGGTTTTTGTGATCCGCGAAGCGATGATTTTCGCGTTGCCGGACGACATTGCCGGTCCGGGTGGTTGGCTGGTTGATACGGGCTGTTTTGATTGCGAACAATAAAGCGGCTGGAATGCTGCGGTTCGGGTAGGTGCCCTGAACCATTTGAAAGGGCCTCCGTTGGGGGCCTTTTTTGTTGCCAAACGAATGGTCAGCAAACTGGAAATCTCGATAAATTAAGGGAAATAACGCCATGATGGTAGCCCGTACGAGAATCGAACTCGTCTTTCCAGGTTGAAAACMTGGCGTCCTAACCGATAGACGAACGGGCCATACCATGGCGTGAGGCGTATCTAGGCAAAGAGCGGCGAGGGCGCAAGGGGGTATTTGCCCCAAATGGGCAGAATCTTTATCCAGCACAATCAGCCTTCAGGATTGCCGCGGTTATTGGAAAACAGATATATGAATTGCATATGAAAACCATATGAGGATTTGCGCCGTGTCGGTYGTCTTGGAGCATTGGCAAACACAGCTCGAAACCGGTCACATCGCAACCATTCTGCCGGATGGGTAATCCCCCCCGAGATTAAGGGGATGCGGAAGTAGAATTTTCTCGCCAATATGAACGAGGAGATTTTGATGAAGATGACAAGATACAGTGAACCGAAAATTCTGGCGATCCTGCG
>NVTS01000066.1 GCA_002732995.1 Marinosulfonomonas sp.
TGTGACGATCAACAACTTGCAACCGGGCATGCACGCCACCGATCGCGGTCTGTCGTTGGCGCGCGGGAGGGCTGAAAAAGAAGGCATCACGTTCGATCAGGCGTTGAAAGAGGCCTCGGCCAGCATCCCCGTCGGGCGCTATGGCACGGCTGCGGAATTCGGGGCCGCCTGTGCTTTCCTATGCTCGCAACACGCCGGATTTATCGTCGGGCAGAACATTCTGCTGGATGGCGGCGAGGTGAACGCGACGATGTGATCCCATCTCAATTTTATGTGATCTGGTGTGGGGGCGATTGTATGCGCCCCCGCACCTGAATAGGCCTATACCGAACGTGATAAAGGACCAACCAATGAGCCATCAATCAGTGCAGGACTATTACGGCGAGATACTGCAAACCAGCGCCGATCTGCAAACCAACGCCTGTTGCACGGCGGGCGATATCCCGGACCACCTAAAGGCGGTTCTGGCCAAAATCCATGACGAGGTTATGGCGAAGTATTACGGTTGTGGGTTGATTGCGCCGGATGCGTTGCGCGGCATGCGTATTCTGGACCTTGGGTCCGGATCAGGGCGCGATGTTTACGCGCTGTCGGGGCTGGTTGGCGAGTCGGGCCATGTGGTGGGTGTCGATATGACCGGGGCACAGCTGGATGTGGCGCGGGCGCATCAGGATTATCATGCGCGTGCGTTTGGCTATGCCAAGCCCAACACCGAATTCCATCAGGGGCTGATCGAACATCTGGATGATCTGCCGCTCAAGACGGGTAGTTTTGATATCATCGTGTCCAATTGTGTGCTGAATTTGGCGCTTGATAAAGGGGCCGTTCTGCGCGGCGCGCATCGTTTATTGAAAGCGGGCGGCGAGATGTATTTCAGCGACGTATATGCAGACCGGCGGATGCCCGAGGCTTTGGTAAAAGACGAGGTGCTGTATGGCGAATGCCTGTCCGGCGCTCTTTATTGGAACGACTTTGAAAATATCGCCAAACGGGCCGGTTTTGCTGACCCGCGTCTGGTTACCGACCGCGTTTTGACCATCGGGAACCCGCAGATCGAGGCCAAAGTCGGTAACATCGGCTTTACCTCGGCCACGTATCGTCTGTTCAAGCTGGACGGGCTGGAGCCTGCATGCGAGGATTACGGTCAGGCAGTGATCTATAAGGGCAGTATTGCCGAGGCTCCGCAGACGTTTGTCTTGGACAAACACCACACAATCGAGGCGGGCAAGGTGTTCCCCGTCTGTGGTAACACCTACCGGATGCTGAACCAGAGCCGCTTTGCCCCGCATTTCGAGTTTATCGGCAATTGGGACACGCATTTCGGGCTGTTTGGCGATTGCGGCGGCGAAACCCCGTTTGACGGACCTGCAATTGGCGATGCCAGCACCAGCGGCAGTTGCTGCTAGGGTCTTGCCTGATGCTAGGGCCTTGCCCGTGTATCCGCCGCCTGCTACCACCGCCTTTAATCCCGATGATTTTRATCGGGTTTGAAAGGAAAACGGCCAGTGGCAGCGACGCATCCACGTCTTGAAATCAGGAATATCACCCGCGCCTATGACGGGCGCGTGGTGGTGGATGATGTGTCGCTACAGGTGATGCCAGGGCAGGTGACCTGCCTGTTGGGGCCGTCGGGCTGCGGCAAATCCACCACATTGCGCATCATTGCCGGCGTTGAAATGCAGGACAGCGGCGAGATTTACGCCGATGGCGAACTTGTCTGCGACACGGTGTTCAGGGTGCCGCCCGAGGGGCGTTCAATCGGGCTGATGTTTCAGGATTTCGCGCTGTTTCCGCATCTGAACGTGGCAGATAACGTCGGGTTTGGCTTGGCGCGCAAAGAGGCGGGTAACGCGGCACGGGTCAATGAATTGCTGGAGCGGGTCGGGATGATCCACCACGCGGCGGACTATCCGCATCAGTTGTCGGGGGGCGAGCAACAGCGCGTCGCCTTGGCCCGCGCCTTGGCCCCGCGCCCGAAAATCATGCTGATGGACGAGCCGTTCTCGGGCCTTGATAACCGTTTGCGCGACGGCATCCGTGATGAAACGCTGGACCTGCTAAAAGAAGAAGGTGCGGCGGTGCTGCTGGTGACGCATGAGCCGGACGAGGCGATGCGCATGGCCGATGAAATCGCCCTGATGCGAGATGGTGAAATCGTGCAACAGGGGGCGCCCTATAACATTTACAACAGCCCTCGCGACAAGCGTGCCGCTGATTTTTTCTCGGATATCAATGTGATAGAGGGTGTTGTTAAAGGGGCCTTGACCGAAACCCCCTTTGGCCAGTTCCTTGCCCCGGGTGTTGCGGACGGCACCCGCGTCGAAATCGTCTCCCGCCCGCAGCACATCAAAATCGACTTTGATCGCGGCGGCCGTGGCCCCAACCCGACGCTGCGTGACGGGGTGGCGGCACGGGCCAGCGTGGTGCGGGCGCGGTTTATGGGGCGCGAAAGTCTGGTGGAATTCAGGATGGACGCGGATGGATCAATCCTGAAAGCCACCGTGCCGTCCGTGTTTCTGCCCACAGTCGGAACCGTGATGTGGCTGACCCTGCCGCGCGACCGCTGCTTTGTGTTTCCAAAGACCACCTAGCCCCTTCTTCTTGCCTTAAATACCTGCCCCGCAGGGACAAAGCGTTTGGGGCGACGCGCGAAGCGCGGCGCAACCTCTATTGCCCCAACTGGTGCAGATAATCCGATAGCGTTTTGCCCACATCATCGTCAAACTGTGACGGCAACACGGCTACATCCTGCATCCGGTCGACCCGAAACCCCCTGAAACCTGCGCGAAATTCGCACCAAGATGAAAGGGTCCACACCCGCCCCCAGTATTCCAGCTGCAACGGGCGGATGATTCGGATAGACATCTCAGCCGCCCCGTTTTTATATGCGATCTGCACCTTGTGCTGCGTCCGGATCGCGCCCCGCAAGATCGGCATGTGTTTGAACCCTTTGGCCGCATYTTTGAGCGGGTAGACCGCACCCCCGCAGCCGGATGCGGGTGCTGCGCGGTCTTTGGGTTGCACCAAGTCGATTTTGGCGTTCAGCGATCTGGCGGCATCCTCCACACCTGCATTCAGACGAAAGGTGACAATTTCCGCAACAAGAGACGAGGCACCACCGGCACGCGCGCTGTCGGCAGGGGCGAAGGGCAAGGCAATAAGGGCCGGAACAGGCAGAGAGAATCGCATGATATTTTTCTTTTGGCTGGTTGATGAAACGGTTGATTCGCCCCCTTTGATAACGCCCCCCAACTGACATGAATCTGTCAGTTGGCAATCTCGCGGTGCAATTCATTTGAAAAAGTGCAGGAAAGATGTGCATTTGGCCTTTGAACTTGTCCCCAGAGGCAATACATACAGATGGTAAATTTTATGCCCAGCGAGGTTGGGTATCCTGAATATGGGAGAGAACTATGCTAAATAATATTGGTCTACCGGGCCTGCTTTTAATCGCTGTTGTTGTGCTGGTGCTGTTTGGGCGCGGCAAAATCTCGTCCTTGATGGGCGAAGTGGGCAAGGGTATCACCTCGTTCAAGAAGGGTGTAAGTGAGGGCAAAGCAGAGCTGGAAGACACAGCGACCGCCGCCAAAGACGTGACCCCTGAAGAAGAAAAAGTGAAAGACGACGCTTAAACGCGCGTCTATCCTTTGAACCTGAACWGGCGGATCCCTTATGTTTGACATCGGCTGGACCGAACTTATGGTCGTAGGCATCGTGGCGTTGATCGTCGTGGGGCCCAARGATTTGCCSGKGMTGTTYCGCAMYSYKGGSCGSTWYRYSGGCAARGCCAARGGCRTKGCGMKSGRTKWMMRSKCAGCGATGAAGGAGGCGGCGGATCAGGCGGGCGTAAAGGACGTGGCGGATGGCCTAAAGGCCGCGACCTCGAAAAAGAACCTTGGGCTGGATACACTGGACGATGTGGCCAGCCAGTTTGAAAACTGGGACCCGATGACACCCGAATCCAAGAAAAAAGCCGCCGAAACCAAGGCCGCGGATAAGGCGAAAAAAGCGGCATCCGTGACCGAGCGCACCGAAGCGGCCAAGAAAATGCATGCGGCGACGGCAAAAAAGGCGGCCGACGCCAAGGCGGCGGCGAAACCTGCAAAGAAAGCAGCCGCAAAGCCGGCGACAAAGAAAGCGGCCCCCAAGCCAAAAGCAAAAGCGGCAGCGAAACCTAAGGCCGCTGCCAAGCCACGGGCTGCCAAGCCCAAACCAAAACCCAAAACAGGCGCTAAAACATGACCGAAGAGGTTGAGGATTCCACCGCTCCGCTGATCGAGCATCTGGCCGAACTGCGTGATCGGCTGATCAAATCGGTGGTGGCGTTTATCATTGGTATGGTCATCTGTTTTGTGTTCGGCAGCTGGATCCTCGATTTCCTGCTGGCCCCGATTGAACAAACTATGCGCGAGTTGGGCGATCCCAATCCGGTGATGATTTTCACCGCCCCGCAGGAATATTTCTTTACCCTGATCCGGATTTCGATGGTTTTCGGCCTTGGCCTGGCATCCCCGGTGATTGCCAGCCAGCTATGGCGGTTTGTCGCCCCCGGCCTGTACAAGAACGAAAAATCCGCCTTTTTGCCCTTCATCATCGCCTCGCCATTGCTGTTCCTGCTTGGTGCATCATTCGCTCATTTCGTGGTGATCCCGCTTGCGATGAACTTTTTCCTCGGGTTTGCCGATGCGTCTTCGGTGTTTGCCGCCTTTATTGGTGACAAGGGGGCCGATGCTATAAACGCGTCTGGTGATACCGGCGGGATTTCGATTGTGTTTCAGGGGAAAGTTAACGAAACCCTTGATATCACACTGAAAATGATCGTGGCGTTCGGCCTGTGTTTTCAGCTGCCGGTGTTGTTGACCCTGATGGGCAAGGCCGGTCTGGTCAGCGCCAAGGGGCTGCGCAATGTGCGTAAATACGCAATTGTCGGCATCCTGCTGCTGGCCGCCCTTGTCACCCCGCCCGATGTGATGACGCAGATAATTCTGTTTGTTGTCGTTTTCGGACTTTATGAAATTTCGATCCATCTGGTCGCTTATGTCGAGAAGAAACGCGAAGCCAAACTGCGGGCCGAGGGGCTGTGGTTTGAGGATGACGAAGATGAAGATGACGATGCTGAAGAAGAAGACCCTTTGATGTCCGAGTTCGATGAGAACGAGGAAGATGAAGAGGGTTATTTCAAGGACGACGACAAGTGAGCGATGCGGCGCTGATGCGGATCGCGGCGGCGTTGGAGCGGATCAGCCCGCCCACCGCCAGCGCCCCCGATTTTGACGCCGCTGATGCCTTTGTGTGGCATGTGGAGCCGGACCATCTGGAGCCTGTGGCCGATGTGAACCGTGTGGCGCTGGAGCTGTTGGTCGGGATCGACCGTTCCCGCGATACCTTGCTGGAAAACACCCTGCAATTTGCCCGTGGCCTGCCTGCCAATAACGCCCTGTTGTGGGGGGCGCGCGGGATGGGGAAATCATCCTTGGTCAAGGCGATCCATGCGGCGGTGCTGACGCGTGGCCACAGCCTGAAGATCGTCGAGGTGCAGCGCGAGGATTTACCCAGCATCGGTCAATTGCTGGCGTTGTTACGAAACGCACCCACACGGTTTTTGCTGTTCTGTGATGATCTGTCATTTTCCCATGACGATGAGCATTATAAATCGCTAAAGGCGGTGCTGGATGGCGGCATGGTCGGGCGACCTGACAATGTGGTGTTCTACGCCACCTCTAACCGTCGCCACTTGATGCCACGCGATATGATCGAGAACGAGCGTGGATCAGCGATCAACCCGTCTGAGGCGGTCGAGGAGAAAGTATCTCTGTCAGACCGGTTCGGGCTGTGGTTGGGGTTTCATTCCTGCACGCAAGACGAATATCTGGAAATGATCCGCAGGTATTGCGACGCATATGGTGTTGAAATCACAATGGAAACTCTGCGGGCCGAGGCAGTTGAATGGGCCGCGACACGCGGTGCCCGTTCGGGCCGCGTGGCGTGGCAGTATTTCACCGATCTGGCCGGGCGCAGGGGCGTTTCGCTTTAGGCGCTCGACCTAATTACTCCAGATAGGGCATCGGATCGACGCTGTCGAAATCCTTGCGCACCTCGAAATGCACGAATGACGGATTGGCGGCGCGCACCTTGGCGATGGTCTGGCCACGGTTGACACGGTCGCCTTTTTTCACGGTGATGTCGCTGACATTGGCGTAGATCGTCAACAGGTTGCCCGCATGGCGGATCACCAAAATAGGCACCTGATCGGTGTCGCGGGTGATCGCGGCCACAGTTCCCGCATCGGCGGCCTTTACCGGCGTTCCGGCTTTGGCGGCGATATCAATGCCATCGCTTTTGGCGGAATAGGCGCGGATGATATTGCCCTGAACCGGATAGAGCAGTCTGGCGTTGCTCGCGGTTGTGGTGCTTTGGCCGCCCAGATTGGGCGAGGCCGGTGTGGAAGCCGCAGTTGTTGGCGTTGCGGCGGGCAGGGGTTTGGTCGAACTTGGCGGCACCGGGGTCGGGGTGCCGTTGCCGGGTTGGGTGGTGCTGCTTGCTGCGGCGGTTTGGGCCGAATTTGCAACCGGGATCAACAAATACTGGCCTTCGCGCACCGACAGGTTGGCGCCAAGGCCATTCCATTCGGCCAAGGATCGCACCGACAYGTTATAAAGCCGCGAGATCGAATAGGCGGTCTCGCCGCGCTCGACCTTGTGGCGGACAGGTTCCGCACCGGACGGGGTGTATGGTGCGGCCGCGGGGGGGCTGTTTGAACGCTCGATCGCGCCGCCAGCCAAGCTGGTGATGTCGATGGTTTCGGGCTGCAATGGGCCTGTGGTGGCCGATCCCGTAGCAGGGGATGGCTCAGCAACCCGCCGCGGCAGGGCGATGATTTCGCCTTGGCGCAATTTGGTATCGGGGGCGATGCCGTTATAGCGGGCCAGTTCATCGGTTCCCAGTCCAACGCGCATGGCGACATCGGCCACAGTATCGCCGCGCCGCGCGATGGCGACCTGATAGTTGGGATAGGAAATGACCCCACGGTTATCCTCTTGCGGGCGTGGCGATGTCGCCTGTCGCGCCGCACTGGATGTATCGGGCGCATCGCCGAATTTATCGCGTATGTCAAAATCGAAATCATCGCAGCCGGTCAGGGCGAGCAATGTCGTAAGAGTGGTGCCTGCGATCAGGGCCCGCATCAATGGGGGGTGGCGTTTGGCCATTTGCTCTATCCTCAAATTCACAGCCCGTTTGCCGGACCTTTATTATTCTGTCTTACTCTTTGCCCAGACCTTCCAGCAAGGGCACGAAACGCACGGGTCGTATTTCGTCATAGTCATAGCCTGTTTCGGTGCGTGTGACCGTTATCAGGTTCTGCACCATTTGCCCCTGACCCACGGGCAAAACCATGATACCGCCAATTTTCAGCTGCGCCAAGAGGGGGCCGGGTGTATCTTCGGCGGCTGCGGTAACGATGATACGGTCAAACGGGGCCTGATCGGGCAGCCCGTGACTGCCATCGGCGGTAAAGGCGGTGACATTGGTCAGATCCAGCTTGCGAAACACGGCGCTAGCCTCGCGCACCAGACGGCTGAAACGGTCCACCGTGTAGACGCGCCGTGCCAGTTGGCTCAGGATCGCGGCCTGATAGCCCGAACCGGTGCCAACCTCCAGAACCTTGTCGCGCGGCTGCACTTTTAGGGCCTGCGTCATCAGCCCGACAACCGAGGGCTGGCTGATGGTTTGCCCGCAGGCAATCGGCAGTGGCATGTCCTCGTAGGTGCGGTTCTCGAACAGGCCTTTTACAAAGTGCCCACGGTCAATCGTTTCCATCGCCAAAAGCACCCGTGCATCGGTTACACCCTTGGAACGCAAGGCAAAAAGAAATTGCATTTTGCGCGTCGCATTCTTCATTTTGGCAAGCTACCTTGCAAATCAGCCAGCGCATCATGCGCTGTCAGATCGGCCCGCATCGGGGTGATCGAGATATAGCCATCCAGATTGACAGCCGCATCTGTGCCAGGTTCGGTCGGGGTGTGTTGTGGGCCACCTTTGATCCACAGAAACTTGCGGCCCGAGGGGGCAAAATGCGGCTCGATGCCGAATTTAACATCGCGGCGAAACCCTTGTGGCGCGGCTTTCATACCCTTGACGTTGCTCGCAGCTACGGGCGGGAAATTAACGCTGTGAAACAGGCGGTAATCCTCGGTTTGGGGCGGGGTGGCGGCAAGGATCGCGCGCACTGTGGCAACGCCGTGCACGGCAGCGGCCTCGAACGGGTCATCCAGGTCGGCGTTTTCTTGCCCAAAGTATTGCGACAGGGCAATCGCGGGCAGGCCCTGAAGGGCTGCTTCCATCGCACCGCCGATGGTGCCGGAGTAAAGCGTATTTTCAGCCGCGTTGTTGCCACGGTTCACACCGGACAGGATCAAATCGGGCGGGGTGTCTTTCATCACGTCGTGCAGGCCGGCCAGCACGCAATCGGCGGGCGAGCCCTCAGTGGCAAAGCGGCGGATCCCCAGTTGCGCGATCATCATCGGGTGGGTGTAGGAAATGCAATGCGCCACGCCGGATTGCTCGAAGGCTGGCGCCACGGTCCAGACTTCGCCGTCCGGTCCGGCGATTTCGGTGGCGATGTTCAGCAGCGTCAGCAGCCCTGGTGCGTTGATGCCGTCGTCATTGGTGATCAGAATGCGCATGTGTTTTGCCCTTTAGTGCCCTGTAAGTGCAATAGGGCAAGGGCGCGGTGTGGTAAAGGTTCTGTCGCACCCCTGCCATTATGCCCGTTAGGTCTGTGGCAGAAAAGATTCTATGCAGCGAGGCGCGGAGGTATTTAGGAAAAGAAGAAGGGGTGAGGCTACAGTTCCGCCAGTATCTTGGCCGCTTCCTCGTGTGGATCGGCCAATGGCGCGCGGTCTTCGCCGGGGTAGAAACGGGCGCGCAGGCCGGTGGGCATCGGGGCCGGGGTGGCGATGTGGATGTGGGGGCCGGTTTTAACCGATTCCGCTTGCCAGCTGCGGGCCAGCGCGATTTGCGCGGCTTTGGTGGCGCCATATGCGCCAAAGAATTTAGCACCGCGCGGGGCGGGATCATTAAAGAAAATCGCTGTGCCCGATTGGCCCAACAAGGGCGCGATATAGCTGATCAGGATGCCGGTGGCACGGGTGTTCAGGGCGATGGATTTATCCCAGTCGCCCTCGCTGATCTGGCCAGCAGGCGATAGCGGCGCGTCATAGATGGCGGCGTGCACCCACATGCTAAGCCCGCCCCAACGATCATAGATCGAGCGGCACAGGTGCTGCATGGCGGCATCTTGGGTGATGTCCATTGGCGCAAGGGTGGCGTTGCCGCCCTTGGCCTGAATGCGGTCGTCCAAATCCTCAAGCCCGCCAGTGGTGCGGGCCACGGCGACGATGTGATGGGTGGGGGCCAAGGCCTCGGCCATGGCGGCACCCAGGCCACGGGAGGCACCGGTGATCAGGGCGACGGGTTCGGATGGATTTGTCATGTGTTGGTCTTTACCGTTTATTTCGATGGTATGTTAACGCCATTTCGCAGCAATACGCCAGAGCGTCATTTGGTAGCGGCTGATCCAGCGCAAATAGCACGGCGCGGGTGCGCTGATAAGGTKAAGGTGTCTGGGTAGATCTCGCGCATGGTGTCCTCCAGCGTGGTTTTGCAATTCAGATAGAGGCCGATTTGGTCGGGGTGTTTGGCGTGCCATGGTATCCGCACGGTGGTGCCAGATTTGCTGACTTCGGTCAAATAGGACGGCTCGCCCCGTTTCAGAACCTCGCTCAGGGGGCCGATGATCGGATTTAGGGCGGCCGTTTGGAAGATCATGGCGCGCAGGTTTAGCAGCACATCGCGGGCCGCAATCGGGTAGCTACCGTAGGCAGCGGCGACGTTGGCGGGGAGGGGGGGCGGATCATTTCCCGAATATAACTGTGATGTCGGCGTGATTACACACCCCGCGCGGGTCTTCAGCGTTAGGGTCGGGCTCTTTGCCGCGTTCGAAAAAACACCCTCCGCTACTCGCCTCCAGAGCCTCACCCTTATATGTGCAAGTCGTAGTGAAATTAGGAGTTTGTGTTCCATAGGTGGGCACTTTTATCAACGCAGGAGTTGAAACTTTCACAGAGTAGAAGGGGCTACTGATTAAGCAAGAAACCCCGGTGCGTTCTTCGATCCAAATTCGATTTACGCCTACATTTTCGTAAACCCTGACCTTTAGCGATGACATGTGGTTTGAGCGAGCAACATTCCCAGCCGCCTTAAGGGTCACATCAACAGGAGGTGTCGAGATTTTATCAGGGACACAGCCCGTCAAAGATAAGATTGTGAGCAGAAGAAGGTAGCTTCGGGCCATATGGAATCACGCCCTCTAYTTCTTAGAATGCCGTGCGGAAAATCATTCCGCCGCCTTGATCTCGAACCCCTGTGCGATCATATCGGCGGGTTTCACCGGATATTCGCCGGAAAAACAGGCATCACAATATTGCGGCGAGGCGTTGTCGCGGCCCTTGGCCTGACCCGCCGCACGATACAGCCCGTCCAGCGTGATAAAGCGCAATGAATCGACCCCAAGATGCTCGCGCATTTCTTCCTCGTTCATGGTGGCGGCCAGCAATTGCTCGCGTTCGGGCGTATCAACGCCGTAAAAACAGGGCCACATGGTGGGGGGTGACGCGATGCGAAAATGCACCTCGGCCGCCCCCGCATCCAGAATCATTTCCTTGATTTTACGGCTGGTGGTGCCGCGCACAACGCTGTCATCGACCAGTATCACCCGCTTGCCCTTGATCAGCGCACGGTTGACGTTCAGTTTCAGCAACACCCCCATGTTGCGGATGCTTTCGGTGGGTTCAATAAACGTGCGGCCGGTATACTGGTTGCGGATAATGCCCATGCCGTAGGGGATTCCGGTCTCGAAGGAATAGCCGATTGCCGCCGGTGTGCCGCTGTCAGGCACGGGGCAGACAAGGTCCGCATCCACGGGGGCCTCTCGGGCCAGCTCGATGCCGATCTGGCGGCGGGTCTCGTAAATCGACTGGCCACCAACAATGCTGTCGGGGCGCGAGAAATAGACATGCTCGAAGATGCAGAACCGTGGTTTGGCGGGGGCGAAGGGGCGGTGGCTCTCGACGCCCGCCTCGGTGATCACTACCATTTCGCCAGGCTCGATATCGCGCACATATTCAGCGCCGATGATGTCGAGCGCACAGGTTTCCGAKGCCAGCGCCCAGCCGTCACCAACCTTGCCCAGCACCAGCGGGCGAACCCCCAGCGCGTCGCGCACCCCGATCAGTTTGGTGCGGGTCATCGCAACGATGGAAAACGCGCCCTCGATACGGCGCAGCGCGTCTTTCATTCGCTCGGGGATGTTTTTCTGAAAACTGCGGGCCATCAGGTGGATGATACATTCGCTGTCGCTGCTGGACTGAAAGATCGAGCCATGCTGGATCAATTCACGCCGCAGGGCCGCCGCGTTGGTGATGTTGCCATTGTGGGCAATCGCCGCCCCGCCCATGGCAAATTCGCCAAAGAACGGCTGCACATCGCGGATCACCGCGCCTTTTTTGCCGGATGTGGARTAGCGCACATGGCCGATGGCCAGCGGGCCGGGCAGGGTGTCCATCAGGCTGACTTTGGTGAAATTATCGCGCACGTAACCGAACCGGCGGGCGGAATTGAACCCCTCATGCGGATCATGGCTGACGATGCCGCCGGCCTCTTGGCCGCGATGTTGCAGGGCGTGCAGGCCAAGGGCGGTGAAATTGGCGGCCTCGGCCACACCGATCACGCCGAAAACGCCGCATTCCTCTTTTAGTTTATCATCATCAAACGGGTGGCTGGGGGGCATTGTGTGCATTTCAGCAGTCGCTCCGAATCCTATGGCAGTAGGCGTGCCACCCTCTTACGGGGTTGGATGCCTTGTGTCACCACAGAGTCATAGATAAACGTCATAGATAAGCGCACATGCTTTTGGGGTGTTGCCCTGTGACCCTAGGGACGTGCCAAAACCCACAAGCCTTGTGCCCCGTCCCCTTTGGTATCGCCGATTTTGCGGTCTTTTGCATACAGATATAGTGGCTGCCCCTTAAAGGCGATCTGCATTGTTCCATCACCGCGCCTTATCAGAGAATAGCTTTCGGGCATCTGGGTGCCTGCGGGCATTAAGGCTGGCGGCCATGCTTTGGCGCAGGCTCCGTTGCATTTGGATACGCCGTTTGTGTCTTTGCTATAGAAATACAGCGACATGTATTTTTCATTCATGATGAACACCTGACCATTCAGCGGGCCGCTCATCACCAATGCGTTGCCGTGTGAACTGGCGTTGGCGGGGCTGTTTGTCAGGATGAGGGCGGTCAGGGCCGCAGTCGCAAGAGGGCAAGACGCAGTCCGGCGGGTGTGCTGGGGCCCGCGGCCATAGATACATACGCTGGTAATGTGTTTGCGCGTAAAAAATATACTTTTCAGCCCCCTCGAGCTGCTCACAATCATTCACATATGCGAGATGCACACAGTAAATTTATGGTGATTTCGCGAGGCTCGGGTATGGCGCAAAGACCATACCCCGCTAGATTTTGTTGTGAATTATAGTTTAGTTGTTCGTTGCTGGTGCCTCTGTCGGCGCACTCGCGGGTTTGCCGCAATCCCCGACCAGTTGCTCGTAACGTGACACAACCCAGGCCGGTGCATCCTCGGGGATGCTGTCGTTGATGCTGTCCTGCATCTTGGCAAAAATACGTGCAGTGCGACTGTCGTCGATCATTGGCACGGCCTGATCGGTGACAACGCGGTCATAAACCACCAAGGCGACGCCAACCAGCAAGGCGCCACGCGCCACACCGAACAAAAACCCAAGCCCCTGATCAATGCCGCCAAGGGCCGAACGTTGTACAATGGATGAAAACAGCGGCGTGATCAGCGACATCACGATCAGGCCCACCGCAAAGACGGCGGCAAAGGCGGCGATTCGGGCCAACTCGCAACTGTCCTTGATGAAATCGCCAAGGATCGGAATTTCGCGGACCAATGGCTCGGCTTGTCCGGCAAACATGAAGGCCAGCACGGCGGCGGCGACCCAGCCCGCGATGGACAGGGTCTCGCGCACGAAGCCACGGGAATAGGCCAATAGCGCCGATAGGATGATGACCACAGCCACCACACCGTCAATAATTGTAAAACCTTCCACGCCTTCTCTCCTCGCCTGCTCCGGGGCTTATCCTGCCCCGAAAATCTCGCCGACAAATGCCGTTAGATCGGACATCTGCTGCATTTTAAGCCCCGTTGCGGTTGCGGTTTTGCTGCCCGCAGGGGCGATTGCGCCTGTAAAGCCCAGTTTTGCCGCTTCTTTCAAGCGGTTTTCGGTCTGGCCAACGGGTCTTAATGCCCCTGATAGGCTAATTTCGCCAAAAACCACAGTGTCGGCGGGCAATGCGGTGTCTTCGCGGGCCGATAGTAGTGCGGCGGCAACAGCCAGATCGGCGGCGGGCTCGCTAATACGCATGCCGCCCGCGACRTTCAGATAGACATCCAGACCGGTGAACGGGATGCCGCAGCGGGCCTCGAGCACCGCGAGGATCATCGCCAAACGGCCGCCATCCCAGCCGACAACAGCACGACGGGGTTGGGAGTGGGGCGACGGCGCAACCAGCGCTTGGAGTTCGCACAACACAGTGCGGGTGCCCTCAACACCGGCGAACACCACCGACCCGGGGGCCGGTTTATCGCGTTCGGACAAAAACAGCGCCGAGGGGTTGGAGACCTCGGACAGGCCCGCGCCGGTCATTTCAAACACGCCGATTTCGTCGGCAGGGCCGAAGCGGTTTTTTACGGCGCGTAGAATACGGAACTGATGACCCCGCTCGCCCTCAAAGTACAGCACTGTGTCGACCATATGTTCAATGATGCGGGGGCCCGCGATCTGGCCGTCCTTGGTGACGTGGCCAACCAGAATGACCGACATATTGCGCCGTTTGGCAAAAGTGGTCAGCTCGTGCGCGGCGGCCCGCACCTGTGACACGCTGCCCGGTGCTGATTCCACGTTATCGGCCCACATGGTCTGGATCGAATCGATAATCGCAAGGTCGGGTTTTTCGGCTTCAAGCGTGGTCAGGATATCGCGCAGGTTGGTCTCGTTGGCCAGCTGCACTGCGGCATTGCGCAGGCCCAGACGGTCGGCCCGCATCCGGATTTGGGCGCTGGCCTCCTCGCCGGAAACATAGATGACTTTCAGCCCCTTACCGGCAAAACTGGCAGCTGCCTGTAGCAATAATGTGGATTTGCCGATGCCGGGATCACCGCCAACCAGCACGGCCGAGGCAGGCACCAGACCGCCGCCCAGCACGCGGTCCAGTTCCGGCATACCGGAAAGGGTGCGCGGGGGTGGGGCCTCGTCACTGGACAGGTCGGACAGGTGGATCGAGCGGCCCCGCTTGCCACCCAGAGATTTTTTGGTGGGGCCCGCCGATAGCGGCGCCTCTTCGGTGATCGAGTTCCACGCGCCGCACGCCTCGCAACGGCCCGACCATTTGGTCGAGGACGCGCCGCAGGAATTGCAGGTGAAGGTATTTTGTTTGGCCATAAGGTCTTGTGCCCTAGCTTTGTGTCCACATCAAGCGGATGGTTGCGACCTCTTGCGCCGCTGGGAGGCGAACGAGATCGCCAAAGACGCCAGAATGCAGCCGGTAAACAGGTATAATCCCCATGCGGTTTCAATTTGGCCCACGCCAATGCCTTTGCCCACCACCAGATACAGCGCAATCAGGAAAATATCGGCCATCGCCAGTTTGCCCAGTATATGTAGCACCGGCAGCACCTTGCGATGCAGCAGGTTGAAATGGATCAACGCCAGCCCGATGGTTTTCATATAGGGGGCAAAGATGGCGAAAAACGTGACCAGTAAGGCCAAAAACACATCGGATTTCCACAGGCTCTGCAACCCCGTGATCACCGATATTTCGTCCAGCCCGAAAAAGAACGGCATGAACCCCGCCCGCAACATCGGCGCGAACCACGCGATGGGGAACAGGATGATCAGTGACAGGTTGGCAATCTTTATGAATAGGGTCATGGTTATGCCCATTCCTTTGTGTCGGGCTCATGTTTCAACTGAAATCTTTTCTACAAAATCTACGGGATCATTAAAGTAATTTCTATAGGCACTTCGGAGTTGATTTGGATTGTCTGCGCGAACATATACTGAATATGACATGTAATTTACCTTACCGCCTCGATCGGCCCCTCGGCGCGGCCATGGATGAACTGGTCCAGATAGGGATCTCCACTGTCGTCCATATCGGCCACAGGCCCTGTCCACTGGATCACCCCGTCGTGCAGCATCGCCACTTTGTCGGCAATCGCGCGAACTGAACTCATGTCATGGGTGATGGTCATGGCGGTGGCGCCCATTTCAACCACGATCTCGCGGATCAATTCGTTGATCACGCC
>NVTS01000067.1 GCA_002732995.1 Marinosulfonomonas sp.
CGACAACATCGGGGAATGTGACCGACGAGATCATCATGCAGTACCTGGAATTACATTCCAAACGGGATGCTACCGGCGTCAGCCGGTAGTGGTTCACTTATCTGCCGTTGCGGGTGAACGTGCCGCGCACATCTTCGCCAGACCCCAGCCAACCGGCGATCACTTTGGCCACATGGTTGGTGATGCGCACTTTCTGGGTCAGGCCCTGTTTTTCAGCGGCAATGGCCTGATCTCCGACAAAAGCGACCAGATCGGCCTCGATGGAGTCTGGAGGGGAAAGAGGGTTATTAGTTTTCGCATCAACCACTTGTGCTGTTAGGATGATGTTGTGAACGCCGGAATTATTCAGCAATGCGCGGGCCTTTTCGGACAGGGCGTGGAACTGCTGCACCGTGATCAACAGCTTGACCGCGCGGGTGCCTTGCAATCCGGAGGCGCCGCGTTTGGCGGCGTTGGTGATGATTGCATCGACCTGTTCATGACGGTTGCCAAACGGATCTTCGCGCCAGACAATATCGGCGTTGGGCGCATATGCATTGTCCTCGGACACCGTCAGTGTTGCGGGCACCGTGACCTCGACCGCGACCACGTTCCAGCCTTTGGACACGTCCGGATTGATCACATCGGCGTAATTTGTCGACCATTGCGTGCCGCCACATGCTGTAAGCGCAAGCGATCCGGCAACCGCAAATGCCGCGGCTATTTTGGAATTCAGCATAGGAAACCCTCGTCTTACTGCCTCATAGGTCCCCGTTCATGCGGGGCTGTTTATCATTGCACGGACAATATCACGATTTGCGTCATTTTCGCAGCAAAAATTCACCGACAGGCAGGTTTCAGCGGGTTCCTGCGGTTATTATACCGCAACTACATTAACCACGGCGGCGGCGACGGCCCCCGCGGCCTGATCCTGCCTCGGCAATCATTTTAGAGGCCTCGGGGAAGGGGGTGCCAGCCTCGACCAAATCCAGAACGCGGCCAAACTTGATCCATTCGGCCCCGTGCGGGTCATGATTCATCAACATGTTGGCGGCGCGGATGGCTTCCATTTCAACGGGGCGGACCGGATTCATAATCGCACTGGTCATGCCCGCCGCTATCGCCATTGGCAAAAACGCGGCATTGAACCCGTGGCGGTGTGGCAACCCAAAGCTGACGTTGGAGGCGCCACAGGTGGTGTTCACGCCTAATTCGTCACGCAAACGGCGCACCAGTGCAAACACCTGAATTCCGGCGGTGGCCATCGCGCCAACCGGCATCATCAACGGATCAACCACAATATCATGCGCCGGAATGCCGTAATCGGCGGCGTGCTGCACGATTTTCTTGGCCACTTCAAAGCGCACGTCGGGGTCTTCGGAAATGCCTGTGTCATCGTTGGAAATAGCCACCACCGGCACGTTGTATTTCTTGATCAGCGGCAGGATTGCTTCCAGCCGGTCGATTTCACCGGTTACCGAATTGACCAGCGGGCGGCCTTCGCACACCTCAAGCCCCGCTGCGAGCGCGCCGGGAACCGAGCTGTCGATACATAAGGGAACATCGACAAGCCCTTGAACCATCTGGATAACCTTGCGCATCAGGGGCGGTTCTGTTTCATTCGGGTTCGGGTTGGAATTGTAAACCACGCCGGCGTTGATATCGAGCATGGTCGCCCCGCAGGCCACCTGTTCCAGCGCGTCCTTTTCCACCGTGGAGAAATCGCCCGCCTCCAGTTCGGCTGCCAGTTTCTTGCGCCCCGTCGGGTTGATGCGCTCGCCAATCACGCAGAATGGCTCATCAAAGCCTAAAACGGCGGTTTTGGTTTTGCTTTCGACAACAGTGCGGGTCATATTAGGTCCTTAAGGTTTGATTGGATTGGCCGGAATGGCGGATTTTCCACCATGGTTGATGGCCCAGTTTGCGTTTGTTTCGATCCCGCCCAAGGGAAAGAAATNCACCCGCTCGATGTTGAAATCGGGGTTGGCGGCCTTGTGGGCGGCAAGTTCGGTGAGCAGGTCCGTTGGTTCGAACGGCAGCAGCAGTTTGGTCACATCTTTGGCGCGTTTTTGCAGCACCTTCAGCGAGGCCCCAACACCGCAGGCGATGGCGAACCTCACCAGTGTTTGCAGCTTGGCGGGGCCAGCGATGCCGATGTGGATCGGAATGTCGATGCCTGCGTCTTTCAACGCATCCGCCCATGCAATCACCGGCTTGGCCTCGAAAGCAAACTGTGTGGCCAACGCCATTTTGGCGTCCGTACGCGCGTTAAACGCCTGCTTCCAGCGCAGGGCGTCCATCACGTTCTTGTCCGATCCGTCCTTGTCAATATCGCGGTTGCCCTCGGGGTGGCCCGCCACATGCAGATGGGTGAAACCGGCGGCGTCAAACAGCCCGCTTTCCATCAGTTGCATCGAGCTTTGGTAATCACCGTGTGGTTTATTTACGCCACCGGCCAGCAGCAGCGCCTGTTTCACGTCGGCCTCGCCCTGATAGCGGGCGACCCAGTCGGCCAGCGTCGCCTTGTCTTTGATGATGCGGGCCGGGAAATGCGGCATCACATCATAGCCATCGGCGTTCAGACGAGCCGCGGTGGTGACCATATTCTCAATCGGAGTGCCCTCGATGTGCGCTATGTAAACGCGGGTGCCTTTGGGCAGCAGGGTGGTAAAATCCTCGACCTTATCAGCGGTGCGCGGCATTACCTCGATTGAGTAGCCCGCAAGGAACGCTTCCAACTCGGGATTGCTGGCCTGATTGCTGGCCTGATTGCTGGGGTGTGGTTTCTTTTTGAACTGCAACAGTGCCATGATGGCCTCCAATAGAGATTTTGGCATTAGAGATTCTGGACCTGGGCCCACCCGTCGTTTGCAATCAGCTCTTTGATGCGGTCTTTGTCGAACTCGGCCTCTAGGCGGGCGGCCTCATCCGTCACGATCTGATCCGGCGCACCGTCCACCGCGTAGGGCGGGGCACGGCGCCATTCGGCAAGATAGGCGTCGCTTCCAGCGGCCCCGACCTTCATCGCGGCGCGGTCAATCGCTTGCTCGAACCGTTCGGTCAGTTGCACCTTGGAGGCACGGCGTCCTTTGCCAACAATCACTTGGGCCGGAATATCACGCCAGTAAACAATGGTCACATCGGGCATTCAGCTGATTCCTTCTATTGCATAAGCATTACGCGCGGCACGGCGGGTTATGGTGCACGTTTTCGACATTCAGAGGCGATGTAGCGACGCTTGTTTACGCGCGGCGGCGGTAAGGGGCCAGTGCGGTGGGCCTGAAAAATATTCATGAAGGTTATGAAGCTGTGAAATTTGGCCAGATCATGCCTTGCGCGGCGCTTCTTGCGCGACTACCTTGGGGCTAACTTGAAATGGAGGGCGTGACCATGACGCCCAAGCGTCTGTCTGGTGCGGGCGCGTTCCCGAATGCGGTTGATACCCCCGCGCCCAAAATGCCAGATCCGGCCCCGCTCTATGGTGCGCTTGATCTGGGCACAAACAGWTGTCGCATGCTGATTGCCCAACCAAGGGGCAACCAGTTCCATGTGGYCGATAGCTTCTCGAAATCGGTCCAGCTTGGATCGGGGCTCGAGGCGACGGGCAGGCTTAGTCGTGCCTCGATCAAGCGCACGGTTCAGGCGCTGCGGATTTGCAAGGAAAAGCTGCAAAACCATAAGGTTACGCGGATGCGGCTGGTGGCAACCGAGGCCTGCCGCCGTGCCCATAACGCCGCTGAATTCCACCGGTTGGTCAAACGTGAAACCGGTCTGACGCTCGAGATTATCGAGCCCGAGGAAGAAGCGCGTCTGGCGGTGATTTCATGTGCGCCGCTGGTGTCTAGCCGCACCGATCAGTTGCTGGTTGTCGATATCGGTGGTGGCTCGACCGAGCTGGTCTGGATCGACATATCCAAAGTGCCAAATGCGGATCNGGCCAATTCGATCATGCGGCTTCATAAAGGGTTCAAGCAGGACCAATCGCTGGATGCCAACGCGCGTGTGGTTGACTGGATTTCGGTGCCTTTGGGGGTYGCCACCCTGCGTGACATCTTTGATGACGTTAAGGATGACGCGGCACGTTTTGCGCTGATGTCCTGTCATTTCGAGGAAAACCTGGCGGGGTTTTCACCGTTCGAGAGCGAGCAGGCCAAAGAGGGGTTCCAGATTGTTGGCACGTCCGGCACGGTCACCACTGTTGCGGCCTCGCATCTTGGGCTAAAGCGGTATGATCGCAACAAGGTGGACGGCTTGACGATGACCTCGGGGCAGATTGATGCGGTGGTGCGTGAATATCTGGCGATGGGGCCGGAGGGGCGCCGTGCTGATCCGCGTATCGGGCGGGACCGTCAGGCGCTGATCATGTCGGGGGCGGCAATTTTGCAAGCGCTGCTGCGGGTCTGGCCGACTGACCGTCTGTCGGTTGCGGATCGCGGTCTGCGCGAAGGGCTGCTATATGCACAAATGAGCGCCGACGGGGCGCTACAGGATGGAATGATTTAATGGCGAAGAAACCAGGTGGAAATAGTGGAAATAACAGCGGACGCGGGCAGCGCGATTTGCGCACCAAAGYGAAAACCGCACGCGGGCGCAAGCTGTCCTCGACCCTGTGGCTGGAGCGCCAGTTGAATGATCCCTATGTGAAAAAGGCGCGGGCTGATGGCTATCGCGGCCGTGCGGCGTATAAAATTCTGGAGCTGGATGACAAATACCGGTTTCTGGTGCCCGGCGCGCGAGTGGTCGATCTTGGCTGTGCGCCCGGTGGTTGGCTGCAGGTGGCCGTTCCGCGGGTCAATGCGCTGGGGGACCGCAAAGGCAAGGCGGTGGGCCGGTTGCTGGGGATCGATTTGCAAGACGTTGAACCCATCGTCGGGGCCGAAATCCATTTGCTGGATTTCATGGAGGATGRYGCMGAYMTKMAGGTCMAGSAATGGMTGGRYGGCAARGCSGAYGTKGTRATGTCMGAYATGGCRGCMKCWRSWTSKGGCCACAAACAGACCGACCACATGCGGATCATGGCGCTGTGTGAAACGGCGGCCTATTTCGCCTTTGATGTGTTGGAAGTCGGCGGCACATTTATTGCCAAGGTTCTGGCCGGCGGGGCCGAAGGGGATTTGCAAAAGCTGCTAAAGCAGAAGTTTGACAAGGTGGCGAATGTGAAGCCACCGGCAAGCCGATCAACCAGCTCCGAAAAGTTCGTGGTCGCTACAGGGTTTCGCGGGTAAAACTCTTTGAAAGAATTTTATTTGGAAAATTAGTAATTTTCCATCCCAGCCTCTAGCTGTGCTCTTCGTTCTGTTCGGTCAGGCGGCTGGACAGCAATTCTCCTGTGTCCAGCAGGATGGAATAAGCCACCATAGACACGGCTGTATTGATCTGCTTTAGCGCCCGCAGGGTTTCCTGATGGATATTGCTGGTCTCGATGCTGTCAGTCGCGGCCATGCGCAGGCGTTCCAGATGGCGATGTTGCAACTCTTGTTCCACATCACGCACCGCTTCTTTTTCCTCGACCAGTTGGCGGGCAGAATCAACGCTGTTGGTCATCAACACGTTTAGCGACAGCTGCACATTCGACAGCACGCGGTCATGGAAATCGCACAGCTCCTGCCAACCCTCGGGCGAAAAATTCAACCCTTTGTCGTTGATTTTTTGTGCCATCCCCAGCAGGTTTTTGGAAATCACATCACCGGCTGATTCAAGGTTAATTGCAATCGAGGACAGCTCCATACTGTTGCGGGCCTCATCCTCGGCCATCTTATTTTGGTGCAGCTTTGCCAGATACAGTTTTGTTTCAAAATGCATGGCGTTCACGTTGGACTCGTTGGTGTGGATACCCTTGGCAGTTGCGTCATCCCAGACCTCGAAGAGGCCCATCACCGGTGACAGCATTGCCTCGATGGCTTCGCCGATGCGCAACACCTCGCGCGAAGCACAGGCCAGCGCGCGTTCGGGGGTGTCAAGCGCGGTTTCATCCAGTGCGCTGATCCGTTCGGCAATCACCGCCTCGTCCGAGATCGGATCGGCAATAAAGCCATCCAGAAAACGCGTCAGCGGTTTGATCAGGAGCAGGCCGATTAGCAAAATCACAAGGTTATAGACCAGATGCAGATTGATGGCTTGGCGCGCACCGGTGGCACCCAGATATTCAAGCGGGATTGCTGCATTGGCCAGCAACAGCAGCGCGATAATCGCCCCGCCGCCGCGCAAAAGCAGGTTGCCGAWCACGATGATACGGGCCGAGGCTTTGGCCCCGAGCGTCAAGGTATACGGAATGAACGAGCCACCCAGATTGGCCCCCAGCACCATCGCCATTGCGGCCTCGACCGGCAGCAGCCCTTGGGCGGTGAAGGTGACAAACATCAGCACGGCGGCGACGCTGGAGTGCATCGCCCACGCCAGCAGCGCCCCGACGATAAAGGCCGAGAAAACATCATTGGCCAGATAGTTGGCAACAGGGGCAATCGCCGCGCTGTCGCGGATCGGATCAGTGGCGGCGCGGATCATATCGAGCGACACCAGCACCAGTGCCAGACCAATCAGGATACGCCCGGTCTGGCGGGTCCGGGATTTCTCGCCTTTCAGGAACAGGGCAACGCCAATCAGCAACAGCACCGGCACCAGCCAAGCGGCGCGCACCAGCAGGATCTGGGTGACAATGGCCGAACCCAGATCAGCCCCCAGAAAAATCGCCAGCCCGACCGTGACCGTCAACGTGCCCTTGGTGGCAAAGTTGGCAACCAGCAGGGCAACGGCGGTCGAACTTTGCAACAGGATTGCTGCCAAAACGCCCGTGCCCGCCGCCAGTGGCGGGTTGTTCGAGGAGCGGCGCAGCCAGGTGCGCAATTCAGATTTGAATGCCCGTTGAACTCCGGTGCGGATGATCCGGACAGACCACAACAAAAGGGCAGCTGCCCCGGCTAAATTCAGAATAAAAATAAGCAATTTTGCCTCGTGCGCGCTATTAAAGTGCGTTTAACTAGGCGTATGGAAAACCATTTGCAAGCAAATTTGACACCCCGAGACTGTAACATTGTTAACATAAGAGGTCGGATATGCCGGATTTTCCCTTGCTAAAATCCTTAGCAACACTAGCTTACTGAAATACAAAAAGCACATCTGGGAGGATGCAATGAAACTGAACACACTTTTATCAACAGTGGCCGTGCTGGCGGCTTTCACATTTGGCGCGGGTTCCGCAATGGCGCAGGATTGCCCGCGCGGTGATCTGGACGACCGGTTCTGCGATGTTGATGGTGATCTGATCGCCGACACGCCGACCGATCCAAGCAAGCTGCTTGACCCCGAAACACTGATCTTTGCGTATACTCCGGTTGAAGATCCAGCTGTCTATAAAGAAGCATGGTCCGATTTCCTGACCCATCTGGAAGCAAAAACCGGCAAGAGCGTCGTGTTTTTTCCGGTTCAATCGAACGCCGCCCAAATCGAGGCAATGCGGTCAGGCCGTTTGCATATCGCGGGCTTTAACACAGGTTCCAACCCGCTGGCAGTGAACTGCGCCGGCTTTAGCCCGTTCACCCTGATGGGCCGCGAAGATGGCAGCTTTGGTTACGAGATGGAAATTCTGACCTACCCTGGTTCAGGCATTGAAAGTGTCGAGGATATTCGCGGCAAACAGCTGGCCTTTACCTCGCCGACCTCCAACTCTGGCTTCAAGGCGCCATCGGCGATCCTGAAAGCCGATTTTGACATGATCCCCGAGCGGGATTTTGAAGCGGTTTATTCCGGCAAGCACGACAACTCGATCCTGGGTGTCGCCAACAAAGACTATGTTGCCGCCTCTATCGCCAACTCGGTGCGTGACCGGATGCTGAGCCGCGGTGTTATCACCGAGGACCAGATCATATCGATCTATAAATCGCAAACCTTCCCGACAACCGGTTTTGGTACGGTTTACAACCTGACGCCTGAACTTCAGGCCTCGATCAGGGATGCGTTCTCCTCGTTTGAATGGGATGGCACCAGCTTGCAGGAAGAATTCTCCAAGTCGGGCGAAGGCCAGTTCCTGCCGATGACATATAAGGAATTCTGGGAAGTGATCCGCAAGATCGATGCGGCGAACGGCGTTTCCTACGCTTGCGAATAATCGTTTAATTTAGAAGAATTACGGCGGCTACTTAAGGTGGCCGCCGCTATAATAATATCAAAACGGGGTGGGCTATGCTGAAGCTGGAACAGCTGACGATGACGTATAAGACCGGCGATCAGGCGCTAAAGTCGGTGACGCTGGAAGTACCTGCGGGGCAGGTTCTGGCGCTGATTGGCCCGTCGGGTGCGGGTAAATCCACCTTGATCCGCTGCGTTAACCGGCTGGTTAACCCGACCAGCGGCAAGGTGTTTTTGGGCGATGTCGAGCTGACCGCGCTTAAACCTTCGGGCCTGCGCCGCGAGCGCCGCCGCATGGGGATGATTTTTCAGGAATATGCGTTGGTTGAGCGCCTGACGGTGATGGAAAACGTGCTGTCGGGTCGTTTGGGTTATGTCGGGTTCTGGCGCAGTTTTCTGCGTAAATTTCCGCAATCCGACGTGGACGAAGCGTTTCGTTTGCTGGACCGCGTTGGTCTTTTGCACATGGCCGATAAACGCGCTGACGAGCTGTCTGGCGGCCAACGCCAGCGGGTCGGGATTGCGCGCGCACTTATTCAGGATCCGGCGTTGTTGCTGGTGGACGAGCCAACCGCGAGCCTTGATCCGAAAACATCCCGCCAGATTATGCGGCTGATTTGCGAGCTGTGTGAGGAGCGGGATTTGGCGGCGATTATCAACATTCACGACGTGGCGCTGGCGCAAATGTTCGTTACACGGGTCGTCGGGTTGACGGCGGGGGCCATCGCCTTTGACGGCACCCCCGAGGAGCTGACACCGGATGTTCTGACCACAATCTATGGCGAAGAAGACTGGGCCGAAACGATTGAGGAAGTTGACGAAGATGATGAAGACGGGGATGGCGCATGACCGCTGATATGACCACCGAGCTTGGCATTCTTGTTGGCAACAAGTGGAAAAAGCCGCCGTTTGTGAAACGGGCATGGCTGCGCTGGTTACTGATCATCGGCGCGGGGCTGTATTTTATCGCCGCGATCTACTCGATCGATGTGAACTGGTCGCGGGTTTACCAGGGACTGGACCGTGGCGGCGCTTTTGTTGCGGCGTTCTTTAGTCCCGATTTCACATCCCGCTGGACCGACATCAAAGAGGGTATGACCGAAAGCATCATCATGACGGTGGCATCCTCGGTGGTGGGTATCCTGATCTCGATCCCCATCGGTCTGGGGGCGGCGCGCAACATCTCGCCGATGCCGGTCTATATGATCTGTCGCGGCATCATTGCGGTGTCGCGTTCCTTGCAGGAAATCATCGTGGCGATCCTGCTGGTGGCGATTTTCGGATTTGGCCCGCTGGCCGGTTTTCTGACGCTTAGTTTTGCTACCATCGGGTTTTTATCCAAACTGCTGGCCGAGGAAATCGAGACCATCAACAAGGGGCAGGCCGAAGCGGTGCGCGCTACCGGGGCGCGCTGGACGCAATGGATCAACTACGGCATCCAGCCGCAGATCATGCCGCGCCTGATCGGGCTTTCGATGTATCGCATCGATATCAATTTCCGCGAGAGTGCCATTCTGGGGCTGGTCGGGGCAGGGGGCATTGGTGCCACGCTAAACACTGCGTTTGATCGTTATGAATACGACACAGCAGCGGCGATCCTGCTGATTATCATTGTGATCGTGATGGGGCTTGAATACCTGTCCGGCATTATCAGGGCGAGGGTGCAGTAATGCCAGTGATTGATCAAAATGGACAAGCTGTCTGGCGTCGTCGCACCACGGGCCAAAGCATGGTGCGCTGGTTTGGCTGGCTATTGGGTGTTGCCGTATTCCTGTGGTGCTGGAACTATATCTCCGAGGCCACAACGTGGTTTTTCGTCTGGGACGCCCCTCGCATTGCCGATGACATTTTCGGGCGCGCCACCCCGCCGCGCTGGTCCTATATCGACAAGCTGTGGGGGCCAATCTGGGACACACTGAATATTGCCACACTGGGCACGATATTCGCCCTGTTTATGGCGATCCCTGTGGCGTTTCTGGCGGCGCGCAATACTACGCCTTCCGCCCTGTTCATCCGGCCTATCGCGCTGCTGATCATCGTTGGCACCCGCTCGATCAACTCGCTGATCTGGGCGTTGTTGCTGATCGCTATCATCGGCCCCGGTGTGTTCGCGGGGGTTGTGGCGATTTCAATCCGTTCAATCGGATTCTGCGCCAAGCTGCTGTATGAGGCGATCGAGGAAATCAACGTGATTCAAGTCGAGGCGATCACCGCCACGGGGGCCAGCCGGTGGCAGGTGATGGCTTACGGTATCATGCCGCAAATCATGCCGGCATTGGCGGGCATTGCGGTGTTTCGCTGGGACATCAACATCCGCGAAAGCACGGTTCTGGGGCTGGTCGGGGCAGGGGGTATTGGCTTGCAATTGTCGTCCTCCCTGAACACGCTGGCGTGGCCACAGGTTAGCCTGATCCTGCTGGTCATCCTGCTGGCGGTGGTGATTTCCGAATGGGTTTCCGCCAAGGTGCGCGGCGCGATTATCTAGAATTCTGACAAAAGGCGGGTCATCACCACCCAAAAGCGCGACTGCGCTTCGGGCGGTCAGCCCGCCCCGTCGGAGGTGCCACGCACAGTGAGACATAAAATGGCGGAGAGACAGTCCGCATTCGTAGGGTCTGGCGTTGTTCACGTATTTCCACAGTTATCTATTAAAACAAAAGGTTAACGTGCGTGCGTTGTCCTAATGGGTCTTGTTAAATCTACCTGTAGCCACCATATTATGTGGGTAGACAGTGGAAAGTGATTTTATGCCCAACCTGACCGACAGACAGTTGATAGCCGTGAAGGCACGAACCCGCCTTGCTGACGGGCGCGGGCTATATTTTCAGTCTACAGAATGGACAAACAAAAAGGGTGAAATCTGCGTTTCTAAATCTTGGGAATTCCGGTTCACGCTTAACGGCAAAACGCGCAGCATGGGATTGGGGCGATACCCTACCGTCACATTGGCGCAGGCACGCGGCCTTGCCGACGAATACTACCGATTGGTAAAGCACGAACGAAAAGACCCTATCGAAGTAGGCACAGAACGAGATAGGCAAACCGCAAAAGAGGCGCATAGGTTAACATTCGCAGAAGCGGTTGAACAATATCTGGCGATGAAAACCGTAGAGTTTGAAAACCCAAAGCACGCCGCCCAATGGAAAAGCACGTTGGAAACCTACGCATCCACCCCAAAGGACGTAAAAGGGCTTGGTGGTATGAAGGTTTCCGACATTGGCAAAGACGATATTTTGCGGGTGTTGGAACCTATATGGCATACGAAGACCGAAACAGCGTCGCGTCTACGTGGTAGAATTGAGAATGTTCTTTCGTGGGCGACGGTGGCCGGGCACCGGGAAGGTGAAAACCCTGCCAGTTGGAAGGGTAATCTGGCGCAGCTTTTGCCAAAACCCACAAAGCTAAAGAAAGTATCACACCACGCAGCGTTACCGTACGCAGAACTTGGCGCATTTATCATAGAACTGCGTAAGCGTGAAGGTTTTGCGGCGCAGGCGCTTGAATTCAGCATCCTAACAGCGGCACGTTCTGGTGAGGTGCGGGAAGCCGTGTGGGCAGAAATTGACCTTGATGCAAAGGTTTGGATTATTCCCGCCGAACGGATGAAAGCCCGCAAGGAACACCGCGTCGCATTATGTGACGAAGCAATAAGCATCCTGCACGCTCTACCACGCATTAAAGGAAGTGACGCTGTTTTTCCTGCCCCGCGTGGTGGCAAGCTATCGGACGGGGCTATGCGACAAGTCTTAAAACGCATGGAGCGTAGCGATTTAACGCAGCATGGTTTCCGTTCTACGTTCCGAGATTGGGCGGGCGAAACMACYGSSYWYCCSCGCGARGTKATMGAASMSGCMYTWKCYCAYRGSMTYAARGACAAAGCCGAAGCGGCATATGCCCGTGGTGATCTAATGGCTAAGCGACAGAGGCTTATGGCGGATTGGGGTAAGTATTGCGGAGTAGACCGTAGTAAGATTCAAAATGCCGATGTGCTCAAAATGCGAAAGTGGGGCGCATGATGGGGAAAGCTGGCACAAAAGAACGTCAGATTGCTGTATTGCTGCACGAAGCAGCAACCAACCCAAATGCGGCGGCACAGTTATTGTTGGAAGCTTCAATTTATCTACGATCCAATCAAGCAATGCCCACAGCCCTAGCAACCTACTTGGCAAACGCGCTTTCTAAAGCAGCAAAGGCAGGGCAGTCAAAAAGAGGCGAAACGCTGGCGGAAATGTTGGGGCTGACGGGCAAGGCGCAGCGATTGCCGAAGTACCGCAGCTTTGACTTGTTCATGCTAATCATTTTACACGATGAAAAAGAACGCGCGATTCCAAGCAAACTGCTGAAAAAGGAATTGATGTATGATGTTTGTGAATTGGCCAATGTCAAAGAACGGCAGGCAAAAGACCTTATTCGAGATGCCCGTAAGAAATTAGACAATGCAAGAGATGAAATCGGTGTCAAATTCAGCATTAATGAGGTGCAATAAGCACCGGACTTCCTGCACCTTCTGATTGCGGCAGGATGCCAATTAATTGGGTAGTCTTATTCCAGACAACAATGGAATCAAGGAAACCCAACTATGAACGCCCTGACAAACAGTACCGCCATTGCAACGACTATTGAAGCCACACCCGTTGGTGGGTGCGTTTTCGTTCGCCCAATCGACGTGCAAAATGCAACAGGCATGGCACGCAGTACCTTGTATGCAAAAATTGACGACGGATTATTCCCACCCCCGGTTAAGCTTGGGGCGCGGTTTGCGTGCTGGCCCGATACAGAATTAGAAACATGGATGCAGGCCCGAATTGCGGGGCATAGCGACGAAGATATTCGAGCGCTGGTCGTAGAAATTGTGAAGGCGCGAAAGCAGGGCCGTAAAGCGTAGTGGCGGATAGAGATTCCGCAAGCCCGTCCAATCAAGCTATTGAAATAACCAAATTAAAATAACTCATTGCGAGGTTTGCATCGCCAAACCCATGCACTACCCACAGGCGCACCCCAAATGGCCAAGATTTCACCCCCAGAAGAAATGCGCGCTTATCGACAATGGGTTTGCCATGATACAGCCAAGCGCCCAATCAACCCCCACACGGGGAAGCTAGCGAGTGTCGCAGACCCATCAACATGGGGCACTTATGAAGAAGCGCTAGCGGCAAACTGTGGGGTTGGTGTCGGTTTTGTATTCACAGAAAATGATCCCTTTTTTGGCATAGATTTAGACGTAGCCGAAGGCAGTAAAGCAAGCACAGGGCAGCAAAAGATTTACGACGCGTTCGATAGCTATTCGGAACTTTCGCCGTCGGGACGTGGGTTGCACATTATTTGCAAGGGCACGGTTCCCGGTGCGGGTGTTCGCAACAGCGGTTTAGGCGTTGAAATCTATTCATCGGGCCGTTTTTTCACGTTTACAGGTGACGTAGTGCGCAATGTGCCGATAGTCGAACAACAAGAGAAACTTGACCAATTATGCGGCGAAATAGGGCAACAAAAATACACATCACAGCAAGCAACCCTTCGCAATGCCAGTCCAACAGTCAAAATGGACGACGCAGACCTGATAGAAAAGCTAAAACGCAGCCCTCGAAACCGGGCGTATTTCGATAACAAAGACATATCCGATTGGTCGGTGGCCTATCACGCGGTCCTTCACGCACTTTGCTTTCTTTCCAGCGATGAACAACAGATACGCCGGATTGTTGAAGCAAGCCCATTGGTAACACAGGCCGCACCACACGGGCGGGAAAGCCGTAGCGATAGGGTTGGTCGCCTTTGGGTGAATGAATATGCCCGTGCGGCAGACAGGGGCGATCAAGAACGGCAGGAACGGGCAAATACCATTGAGCATGGCAAGCAAATGGCCAAAACCATGAAGGTAAATGGGAAAACATTGGCAGAATGGATTGAGACATGGAAAACCACTCCACTATGGTTTCCTGCGAGTTCACTTGCTGGCAAGCCTGTTCCGCCCCGCCGCTGGCATGTTCCCGGTATGATCCCGTCGGGCACCGTAACGCTGTTAAGCGGGGATGGTGGCGCAGGAAAAAGCCTGATTGCACTCCAACTTGCAGTGGCTACCGCCTGCGATACAACGTGGCTTAGGCAGGCCGTCAATGTGGGCAATGCAATTTACATTTCCGCCGAAGACGATACCGACGAAATACACCGTCGCCTTACAGCGATTGGCGATGTGGGCAAAATGGGTCGTCTAACCCTTCTTTCGCTTGCGGGTGAAAATGCACTTTTGTCCGCCCCATTTGACCGATCCGGGGTACTACAGCAAACATCCCTATTTGAAGCGATTGACGCACGCATAGGAACTGAACGGCCTGCGTTGCTGGTACTTGATACCCTCGCAGACTTCTTCGGCGGAAATGAAAACGATAGGGCGCAGGCCCGTCAGTTTATAGGCATGTTGCGTGGCCTTGCTATCCGGCATGAATGTGCGGTGCTTTTGCTTTCCCATCCGTCCGTTTCTGGCATGGCGACTGGCACAGGTACAAGTGGCTCGACAGCATGGAACAATAGCGTTCGGTCACGTTTGTATTTGTCCCGCGTTATGGACAGTGCAGGAAATGAGCCAAGCCCGGATAATCGGGTTCTGCGTACCAAAAAGGCAAACTATGGCCGAAGCGGTGGTGAAATCGCAATGCTATGGCATAACGGTATATTTCTGGGCGTGGACGTTCCCACAGGTGCCGAAATGACTGCAAAGGCCAAAAGCATTTTCGTCAAGCTATTGGGCCAGCTCACAGAACAAGGTCGTCGAGTTAATGCGTCGGGCGGGCAAACGTATGCGCCAAGGGTATTTGCGGCTCACCCAGAAAGCGAAGGTATAACTAAACGTGCGTTCAAGAATGCTATGGAAAAGCTACTTGCCGATAGTCGGGTTGTGATGGTGGAAACTGGCCCCCCGTCCAAGCGTCGCAATCACCTTGAAGTCAAATCCGACGAACCAACGCTGTTCCACCCCGAAAATCAGCCATTCCAGCCCCCTTCCAACCCGTCCCCCAACCCTATTACCAACCCCGTTCCGACAGGGGGTGTTCCCACCCCCCATACCCCCTAGGGCTGGAAGTGCCCCTTTTAAGGGGGCTACAGCCAAAACCAGAAGAAACCACCCACCCGAATGTGGGTAGGCAGAAAGGAAATCCAATGCCTGCACGAAATTCTAATAGCCCATCCTTCATTGAATTTATCGGCTCAATGTATGTCGAAGGGTGTCCGTCGCCAGAGTTTTTGGTTCCAGAGGCAGCGTGAACTAAGCGAGTATCCGGCTCATCTGGTTGGTTTTATTATGCAGCGATCTTGCGGTGTTGCAAGCGCCGGG
>NVTS01000068.1 GCA_002732995.1 Marinosulfonomonas sp.
CAACACTCTCGGCCATCGTCAACGGCCACAAACAAAGCCAGATAGATGATCTCCTACCTTGGAATTACGTCGCAGCCGTGTGATCGGCGCATCGATTACTGTTTTTCCAGCAATGCCTCGACCACATGAGCTTTGGGCAGCTCCAGATCCGTTCGCAAATGTGCGCGGGCGCGCGATATGCGCGACATCACGGTGCCGATTGGCAGACCGAACGCTTTGGCAAGGTCGGCGTAACTGCTGCCGTGCATCACAAGCGGGCGCAGCAATTCAGCCTGCTCATCAGGCAGGCGCGATATGGCACCGTTCACATCGGCGCAGGCAAACCTGTTCCATATTTCGGCGGGATGGCTGGGGGTGTTCTGGTCGGTCAGCTCTTGATCTTGCACAGGCGGGCGGGTGCTGGCGTTGCGCAGTGTCGTCATCAGGTAAGGGCGCAGATCATCGATCTCGCCACCCTTTTTCAGGCGGGCCCAGACCCGCAGCAGGGCGTCTTGCGCCATATCCTCGGCCAGATCGGGACTTGGGGCAAGGATACGCGCAAGGCGCTGTAGAGCGGGCATCAGTGTGGTCAGCTCATGCGGGGTATTGGTCATGGTGGCCTCCTGTTTTGGTCTGCCTGCAACTTGGCGAGGTAACGGGGCAGGGACAAGCTGGGGGATTGTTGCCGGTTCGGTCTCGGGGGGCTTTTTGGGCAGGTTCCCGCAAGGAACGGTGTTTTGCGTCGGCAGGGGGTTGCGTGTTTGGCGGGGTTTCGCATGTTGCGCCAGATTGCGGGAATAAACCGCGCTGCGTGGCCTCTTGTTTGGTGAAGGCGCAAAAACGCACCTTCGGACGTAACCGGGGTAATCCCCAAGGAGACTATGACAATGAAAAAGATCGTACTTCAAACCGTGACTGTAATCGCCCTTTCTGCAACTGCCCTTAGTGCCCAGAGCGAAATGGATACGGATGGCGACGGGCTGCTGTCATATAACGAGCTGCTGGCGGCCTATCCGGAAATGACCGAGGAAAATTTCACGGCCATTGATACAAATTCGGACGGCGCTGTGGATGCAGATGAAATGAAAGTGGCGACGGATGCAGGGCTGTTGCCAAGCTAGGGCTAAATAACCTATTCGCATGTGCCCATTGTTATTTCGTTCCCTGATAACCATCATTCACGGTGGGCACATGTGATCCATTCCTGGGGTATGCAGATGCTTTGGGAATATGAAAGAGGCCCCACCCCAGTGCCTTCAACGGGGCCTCTTTTACCACCTTATGACGTTGCGCCGCGCGAAATAGCCGCCACACCGGTGCGGGCCGTTTCAGCCAGACCCAGAGGGCGCATCAGATCGGCAAACGCGTCGATCTTCTCACTCGTTCCGGTCATTTCAAACACGAAACTTTCCAGCGTGCTGTCCACCACATTGGCGCGGAAAATATCGGCTAAACGCAAGGCTTCGACCCGTTTATCGCCGGTGCCGGATACTTTGAACAGGGCCAGTTCGCGTTCCAGATAGGGGCCTTCGACTGTCAGGTCATTCACCGAATGCACAGGCACGATCCGGCCCAGTTGCGCTTTGATCTGTTCAATCACTTGCGGCGTGCCGGTGGTGACGATGGTGATGCGCGAGGTGTGATATTCCTCGTTGATCTCGGCCACGGTCAGGCTTTCGATATTATAGCCGCGCCCTGCGAACAGACCAATCACACGGGCCAGAACACCCGCCTCGTTGTCGACCATCACCGTCAGGGTGTGGCTCTCGATCACTTCGGAATTCGGGTTTTTCAGGTCGTAGGCCGATTTGGCCGATGACCCTTTTTTGATATTTAGTGCAGACATTTGTCGACCTTTCTTAAACCAGAACCGCGCCGGACTTGCCAATCACCCCTTGGGTGTCGGCATTGCCCATCAGCATTTCATTATGCGGAGCCCCCGACGGGATCATCGGGAAGCAGTTTTCGTGTTTCTCGACCAGACAATCGAAAATCACCGGCCCGTCGTGATCGAGCATCTCCATGATCGCCGCGTCCAGATCGGCGGGGTCACTAACGCGGATGCCCTTGGCCCCGAACGCCTCGGCCAGTTTGACGAAATCGGGCAGGGCCTCTTGCCACGTGGCTGAATACCGTTCGCCGTGCWGCAATTCCTGCCATTGGCGCACCATGCCCAGACGCTCGTTGTTCAGGATGAACTGTTTGGCGGGCAGGCGGTACTGCACTGCTGTGCCCATTTCCTGCATGTTCATCAGCCACGATCCTTCGCCCGAGATGTTGATCACCAGTGCTTCGGGATGGGCCAGTTGCACACCCAAAGACGCGGGGTGGCCGTACCCCATGGTGCCCAGCCCGCCGGATGTCATCAAGCGGTTCGGCGCCTCGAAATGCAAGTATTGTGCCGCCCACATCTGGTGCTGGCCCACTTCGGTGGTGATGTAGCGGTCCATGCCTTTGGTCAGCGCCTCAAGCCGTTCCAGCGCGTATTGTGGCTTGATGGTTTTGCCGACCTGCTCATACGCCAGACAATCCACCGCCCGCCAGTCGTCAATCTGCGCCCACCATTTTTTCAGGGCGCCTTTGTTGATCTTGCGACCACGGGATTTCCAGATTTTCAGCATATCTTCCAGAACATGGCCAATATCGCCGATGATCGGAATGTCGACGGTGATGATTTTATTGATCGAGGAGGGGTCGATATCGATATGCACCTTTTTGGAATCAGGGCTGAACACATCAACCCGCCCGGTTATACGGTCATCAAAGCGTGCCCCGATGTTGATCATCAGATCACAGCCGTGCATCGCCAGATTGGCCTCGTACAGACCGTGCATGCCCAACATGCCCAGCCAGTTTTTGCCGGAGGCCGGATACGCACCCAGCCCCATCAGGGTCGAGGTCACAGGGATACCCGTGGCTTGCGCCAGCTCGATCAATAACTGGCTGGCAGCGGGGCCTGAATTGATCACGCCACCACCGGTATACAGGATCGGACGCTCGGCCTGCTCCATCAGTTCGACCAGCCCGGTGATGGCCTCAATGTCGCCTTTGATCTGTGGCGCATACCGGCTGTTGTCGGTTTTCTTTGGCGGGGTGTAGGTGCCTTGGGCGAATTGCACGTCCTTCGGGATGTCGACCAGCACGGGGCCGGGGCGCCCTGTCGTGGCCACATGGAACGCCTGATGGATCACCTCGGACAATTTGTCGGTGTCCTTGACCAGCCAGTTATGTTTGGTGCAGGGCCGGGTGATGCCAACGGTGTCGGCCTCCTGAAAGGCGTCGTTGCCAATCATGAAGGTGGGCACTTGTCCCGTCAAAACCACCAGCGGGATGCTGTCCATCAACGCATCCGTCAGGCCGGTTACCGCGTTGGTCGCACCGGGACCGGACGTGACCAGCACCACACCGGGTTTGCCGGTGGAGCGCGCGTAGCCCTCGGCGGCATGCAGCGCGGCCTGCTCGTGGCGCACCAGAATGTGGCGAATATCGTTTTGCTGAAAGATTTCGTCGTAAATCGGTAGGACGGCACCGCCAGGGTATCCAAATATGGTATCCACACCCTGATCTTTCAGGGCTTGCAGGATCATCTTTGCGCCAGATATTTGACGTGTCATCTTTCTCTCTCCGTCTATATTCTATTTACGTCAGCCATAAAAAAACCCCCGATCTTCGGGGGCGCATGGGATACCGATATGGTTGTCTTTACAGACCCATGCGCCAATATTCCTCAATCACTCGTAGGACGTTCATGTTACGGCTTCCCTTGGTGGCTCCTTTAGGTGTGATCAAGACCTTAGAAGTGCGCGAATGGGGCGTCAATAGTGAAAAGTGTGAATAATGTGTCGTGAATGCCGCAGTTTAGGGTTTATTGTTACGTTTTTGCTGCGGTGGGCGAATAAATAGCAAACCCATAGGTGTTTCAGGCTGGTTCCTGCGCCAAAGCATTTGACGGCTCTCCTAATAAATACCGTTTTTTTCATTCATTTCGCAAAGTTACTGTTTTCAGTGCGCTATTCTATGGCTATGGTCCCCCCACCTGAAACGGTCAGCCCGCCATAGTGGACGGGCAAAACTCTATGGGAGGAGTAACTCTATGGATCGTCGCTCATTTTTGAGAACTTCCGCACTTGGTGGCACCGCTGCCGCTGCAACAACTCTGGCCGCACCGGCATATGCCGCGGGCAATGTTAAGCTGACAATGGTAACGTCATGGGGCCGTGGCCTTGCCGGTGTTTTTGATGCGGCCCAGCATGCAGCTGACTCGATCAACGCCATGTCGGGTGGCAGCCTTGAAATCGAAATCAAAGCCGCAGGCGAGCTGGTTGGCGCATTTGAAGTGTTTGACGCTGTGACTGCTGGTCAAGCCGACATGTATCACGCCGCTGATTACTATTTCACCGGTCAAAATCCGGGTTACCAGTATTTCACTGCCGCCCCTTTCGGTATGACGCCGCAAGAGATGGCAAACTGGTATTACCACGGCGAAGGCCAGGGCCTGCATGATGAATTGGGCGAAATTTTTGGCCTGAAATCATTTATCGCGGGCAACACAGGCCCACAGGCCGGTGGCTGGTTCAAGAAAGAAATCAACTCTGCCGAAGATTTCAAAGGTCTGAAATTCCGCATGCCTGGCATGGGCGGCGAGGCCCTTGGTAAACTGGGCGCGTCCGTTCAAAACCTGCCGGGGTCCGAAGTGTATCAAGCGCTGGCATCCGGCGCGATTGACGGCACCGAGTGGATCGGCCCTTGGGCAGATGAAAAAGCCGGTTTTCAGGAAATCACCAAGTTCTACTACACGGCCGGTTTCCACGAGCCGGGTGCAGCTCTGACGCTTGCGACCAACCGCGACGTGTTTGAAGGCTTGACGCCTGCACACCAGAAAATCATCGAAGTTGCTGCGGCTGAAACACACCAGTGGAATCTGGNCCAGTTCATGAACAACAACGGTGCAGCGCTGAAGCGTCTGCAATCCGGTGGTGTCAAGGTTCTGGARTTCGGCGACGATGTCTGGGATGCATTCGGTGCGGCTGCCAAAGAAACGCTGGACGGCCACATGGGCGACGAAATGTTCGCCAAAATCCGTGTAAGCGTTGAAAAGTCGATGAAAGAATCATCCGGCTGGATCACGAAATCCGAGGGTGCATATCGCGCCCAACGTGACCGGGTTATGAGCTAAGCGTTAAGCGCTGGATGATTGTCAGGCGGGCCTTGCTGCAATTGGCGAGGCCCGCTTGTTACGATCTGCCAACCAAATGGCAGACGGGGAGCACTAAAGACAACTAACGGGGGACGGGATGCTGGACGCAATTGTCTGGTTCTTTCAGAACATTGCCATGTCATTTTACAATTTCGGCTATGCGGTAACGCATCCGGGGCTGTGGCTGGACTGGTCCGATAAACAAGCCATCATGCGGTTTGTTTATTACGGCGGCTCGAAAGAATTCTTCTTCATCGTATTCACCACCTTCTTGATGGTGACCATCTACGGATTGTGGCGCAACAGCTTTATGTGGGCCTGCGTGCGCGCCCTTGAGGGGTTGGCCAATACCATTGGCCGCTTTGTGGCATGGGCCGGTTTGCTGATGGTTTTGCAGCAGATCATCATCGTTTTCATGCAGCGCATATTCACGGCGGCTGAAATCAGCTTCGCTTTTGGTGCCCCTTTGACCAAAGATGTCAGCTGGTGGGCCGAAGAGTTGAAATTCTACAATGCCCTGATTGTCACGCTATGTGCCACCTACACCTTTGTTCAGGGCAGCCATGTGCGGGTCGATCTGATCTATTCCAAAGTCAAATTCCGCACCCAACGCAGCATTGATATGTTCGGCTCGCTGTTTTTCATGATGCCAACGGCTGTGCTGGTCTGGATGTATGGCTGGTTTTATCTGTGGCGCCACCTGATCGTGCCAAAACCGGCGGCCTCGCATACGCTGGAAAAATTGTTGAAAAAATCACAGGCCATGCGCTGGAATGTCGAAACCATCGGGTTTTCCCCGAACGGGTTTAACGGCTATTTCCTGTTCAAAATCCTGCTGATCACATTTGCCGGTCTGGTATTTTTGCAAGCGATTGCTTTCTTTTACCGCTCGTATCTCGAGCGTAAAGAGGGGCCGGCATCAGCGGGAAAATATCTGGACAAAGACAGCCTCGGGGCTGGCGAAGAAGCCTATGAGGGCACTCACTAAACTAGGATAGATACTTATGTTTTTCGGACTTGATGGCGTAGAAGTTGGCCTGATTATCGTGTTTCTGTCCCTGTTTGGCGGGATCCTTAGCGGCTTTCCGGTGGCTTTTGCCATTGGCGGGGCGGCGGTTATATCTTTTGCGGTTATCGTAGGGCTTGATAGCGCGGGCTTGCTGATCCACCATGCGAYTGACACCTCTAGTGCGGCCTATGATGCGGCTGTCGCCACTGGCCTGCATCCGGATAAAATAACCATATTCCGAAATCCGGAATTGCCGACAATCGCCGAATCTGTGTTCCCGCGCGGTTGGGAATATGCGATGAACACCAATATCAGTTTCATTGTTAACCGGATGAATGAAAAAGTTCTGGCCGGGGCCTCGATCGAGGTTTTACTGGCGGTGCTGATGTTTGTGATGATGGGCATCACGCTGGAACGCTCAAAGATCGCCAATGATTTGCTAACCACAATGGCGCGGGTGTTTGGCCCGCTGCCCGGCGGTTTGGCTGTATCGGTCGTGGTTGTGGGCGCGTTTTTGGCGGCCTCGACCGGCATCGTAGGTGCCACCGTGGTGACGATGGGCCTGCTGTCGCTACCGACCATGTTGAAACACAACTATTCACCCGAACTGGCCACCGGGGTGATTGCGGCCTCGGGCACTTTGGGGCAGATCATTCCGCCCTCGATTGTGATCGTTCTGCTGGGCACATTGGCGGGCGATCTGTATTCCGCAGCGCARGAACAACGGGCGCAGCTGGCGGGCTGTTCCGACGCCTTAACCTATCTGGGCGAGGCGGCAGTGGTTTCCGTGGGCACCTTGTTTCAGGCGGCGATCCTGCCGGGCATCATGCTGGCGTTCCTCTATGCGCTATACGCTTTTGGCTATGCGATGGTAAATCCGCACAAGGCACCACCCGTGCCGATGACGCCAACATCCGGCGACAAAATCACCGGTCGCGGCGCCCTCACTTGGTTCCTCGGCGCACCTGTGGTTCTGATCGGCGGGATGATGTATCTGGGCAGTCTGGGTGTGGTTGGCACGCAAAGCACAGTGATTGACAGCTATACCGACATTGGCGTTGCATCATCCTTGCGCACCAATGTGTCCGAGCAATGCCAGGTCTCGATCATCGAGCTGCACGGGCAGGAAAAATGGGACGTGGCCGTCGCCCAACAGGCCGCAATTGATGCTGATGGCGGCACCCAAGAAAGCCGCAAACTGAGTGACGAGGAAAGGGCCGAGGCACGGGTAGCAAAGATTGCCGCCGCCTCGCCAATCGGCTCGGGCATTGCGATATTCTTTGTCTTTATGGCGCTGATCCTGACGTTTGCGCGCGGTATCGCGCCATCGGCAAGTGCGCGTCCGATCCTGATCGGTTTGTCGGGTGTGGTGCTGGCGTTCATCGCGGATATCGCGCTGGTCATGCCGGATACAACACCGGGCTGGACTGTGATTTATATGCTGATCCCGGGTTTGATCACGCTCTATGGCGTCACCTTTGCCGCTAAAATACTGGGACGCAATGAGCTGATCTCGGTTGTCTTTCCGCCATTGGTTTTGATCATTGCGGTGCTCGGCTCGATCCTTGCCGGGATCACCAATCCGACACCGGCAGCAGCCCTTGGGGCAGGCGGCGCAATATTGCTGGCCGCCTACCGCAAGCTGAAAGACGAAGGCGGCWCSGGCAARGTKATTSTGMTGGCGACCTTCGCGATYKTYATCATGATCYTGRTCGGSGTRAACTTTGATCTRCGRATGAGCCGCRAWRMGGTGCCRKTSGARGATRTYMTYGCCTTTMTCKTTGCCAARKSKGCCTATCTGTTYGCSATGTWCGGCCTGCTYTWTGGCTGTKKGGTGCTGTWYMGMRRYGCRGTYCTRASMCCGATTGTGCGCGAAASCGCCAARGTSACCAGCATGGTGTTYACCATYCTGATCGGCTCGCAAMTGTTGAACCTYGTGATCATYTCRTTYGGYGGCGARGMWTATATTCAGGATTTCCTGACCAGTTTCGATAATGAAATGAAGGTGTTCATTATCGTGATGATCGTGCTGTTCTTCCTTGGCTTCGTGCTGGATTTCCTTGAAATCATCTACATCGTGATCCCGATTGTTGGGCCGGTGATCTACGGCGGCACGTTTGATCCGAAATGGGTGACCATCATGATCGCGGTGAACTTGCAAACCTCGTTTCTGACGCCGCCCTTTGGTTTCGCGCTGTTTTACTTGCGCGGGGTTGCGCCACCCAGCGTCACCACAGGGCACATCTACCGTGGCATCATCCCGTTTGTGTTGATTCAGGTGGTGGGGCTGGCCTTATTGTGGACGTTCCCATCCGTGGTGACGATCCTGCCGAACCTATTTGCGGGCTAACCATCGACCAGAGCAAATACTTTCCGAGACAAGCCCGCAACACTAGGCGGGCTTAGTCTTGTTTGGCGGGCAGGATATCTGGCAGCGAAATTTGCGCCACTTGTTCGGCAATCGGATCAACCGCCAGCGGATGCATTTCGGGCGCAAAATTATCAGGATCATCCAGTGGCACCCATTCGCCGCGGCGGTAAATTTCCAGCGCGTTATAGCCGGCCTTATAGGCCATCTTGGGGCTGCCCGGCACCCAATACCCCAGATAAACATAGGGCAGGCCAGCGGCGCGGGCGATTTTGATGTGGTCCAAAATAATGTAGGTGCCCAGAGAGTTTTTGGTCAGTTCAGGCTCGAAAAATGAATAAACCATGCTCAGGCCATCATCGAACACATCGGTCAGACACACCGCCGCCAGATTGCGCTTTTGCTCATCCGGGGCGGGGTCATAGGTGTATTCGATCACCCGGCTTTTGATCGGGGTTTCCTCGATCATCGCGGCGAATTCAAAAATATCCATGTCGGCCATGCCCCCATCGGCGTGCCGATCCTCAAGGTAACGGCGAAACAGGGCGAAATGGTCCTCGGTGGCCCAGGGCGATATGGCGTTGCGCGTCAGCCAGTCATTGCGCTTTTGCACACGGCGCTGGCTTTTGGACGGGGTGAAATCGGCGACCCTGATGCGGGCGGAATAACAGGAAGAACATTCGGCACAGGACGGGCGATACAGCACGTTTTGCGACCGTCTAAATCCTTGTTTCGATAAGGCGTTGTTCAGTTTCTCTGCGGATTCGCCTTGCAGTGACGTGAACAGTTTGCGCTCCATCCGCCCCTCCAGATAGGGGCAGGGCTGGGGGGCCGTCACATAAAACTGCGGGGCAATGGGTAGACTGTGGCGCATGCGGTTTATTTCGGTCCGTTGATTTTATTCAACTTTAAGATAACAACGGCAAAGCGATGCGCCAAGCCCCTTTGGTAAACGAAGTTAAGGCAGCCCCCAGCAAGGGGCCGCATTTTACTTATGCATCAACCGTATCGTCGGTGTCTTTGGCCTTTTTGGCGCGCTCGTCCATAAAGTCATCGAACTCCGATTTGTCCTTGGAATCGCGCAGGCGTTGCAAAAATTCCGAGAACTTGCCTTGCTCCTCTTCCAGACGGCGCAATGTGTCGGCCTTATAGGCGTCAAACGCCGTGTTGCCAGACGATTGTGTGGCATGGCGGAATTGGTGGCGGGTCATACGGCGGCTATTGCGACAGTTTCCAGCGAACATGCGTTTGCTCCAGATCATATACAAAAGAAGGGCGAGGCCAACAGGCCAGAAAAAAATAAACCCAAGGACCATGGCAATGATCCATGCGGGTTTCCCGCGTTCATCCAGCCAGGTTTCTGCCTGATGCGGCCATGCGGCGACGGTGCTCATGTGGTTCTCCGTTTTGAAGGTTACGTTACAATGTGAATGTCTTTCACATCACCAATGTTGTCATTGATGGCGTAACCTTCAAGAGTAAATGTAAAATATTTACATTATCTATAATTATTATGTAAATTCAGTATGTTGTGCATTTGAAATGCGCTGTAAATCCGCCGGATTAATTGGAAAAACATGGTGCRGAGTGCCCGCAGCCGCCCAAACCACGTCGAATTCCAGCAGTTTCGGGTCAAAAAACGCGCGGATCGGCGACAGATGTCCGACGGGGGACACCCCGCCAATGGCAAATCCGGTCTGGCTGCGGATCAATGCCGCATCCGCCTTGCCCAACGGCTCGCCCGCAATGGCGCCGGCCTTATCCGTGCACACCTGATTGCCGCCCGCGGTGATAAACAGAATGGCCGCGCCACTGACGTCCCCGCGAAAAATGATCGATTTGGCGATCTGGTTTAATTCACAGCCGACAGCATCCGCTGCGGCCTGCGCCGTGCGCGCACCATCCGACATTTCAACCGGCATCAGATCTAGGCCCGCCGCATCCAGCGCCCGTATCACCCGTTTCAGACTTTTGCTCATGTGGGATTCCCTTGTTTTCTAACGCAAGTATTCATGTATCTATGAGAAGCGCAATTAGATGGGCGGTATAAAACAGATGCAACACGACGATATTGACCCGTTTCTGGAGCTGGAGAAAACCGTCTGGCAGGCGCTGGTCACGGGGGACGCATCTGTGGATGACAGAATGTTGGACGACGGATTCCTTGGGGTCTATGACACAGGATTCTCGGACAAGGACAGCCATGTTGGGCAGTTGAGCGCAGGGCCGACGGTGGCGCATTATAACCTGTCGGATGCCCGATTGCTGGAGTTGGGTGAAGGGGTGCGGCTGCTGGCCTATAAAGCGGATTTCATGCGCGTTGGCCGTGATCAGCCCGAAACGATGTATGTTTCATCGGCCTGGTGCAAGACCCCGCAGGGGTGGCGCAATATCTTTAGTCAGGACACAGCGGCGCGGCCCAAAGATTAGGCGCAAATGTAGCTTGCCCTTCGGCCCAAGCCCACGCATCTTTGCGCCATGAGTTTTGCATCCCAAATCACTCGCACCCCGATTCCCCATAATGCGATGCGGGGTATCGAGGTTGCTGCGCATTTCCCCGATGTCGGGCCGCAATTGCGCAGCTTGATTGAAGGGGCGGCAGGGTGCAGCCCGTATTTGTCCGCCATCATGACGCGCCAAGCTGAATGGCTGACCGGGGCGTTTGATGACCCGCAGGTAGCTGTGGAGCAGTTGTTTGCCGAACTGAGCGCTGCACCACTAGATCAGCTTAACACCCTGTTACGACAGGCAAAATCCCGCATGGCCGCGCTAACAGCTCTGGCCGATCTGGGCGGGATCTGGCCGTTGGAGCAGGTCACCGGCACCCTGACCGATTTTGCAGATTTGGCGGTGGATGTGTCGATCAAGGCGCTGATCGGGGCTGAAATTAAACGCGGCAAACTGCCCGGAATGGGGCCGGATGATGTGGCCACGGCGGGCGGTATGGTGGTGCTGGCAATGGGCAAGATGGGGGCGGGTGAATTGAACTATTCCTCGGACATCGATCTGATCTGCCTGTTTGACGAAAGCCGCTTTGGCGAGGATGACTATTTCGACGCCCGCGCCAGTTTTATCCGTGTGAGTCGCCGTATGTCGGCGATGCTGTCCGACATTACCGGCGAGGGCTACGTGTTTCGCACCGACCTGCGCCTGCGCCCTGATCCTTCTACCACGCCGGTTTGTCTGTCGATGGAGGTCGCCGAGCGCTATTATGAAAGCCTTGGGCGCACATGGGAACGGGCGGCCCACATCAAGGCGCGGCCCTGTGCGGGGGACATTGCGGCGGGCGAGGCATATCTGAAACGGCTGATCCCGTTCATCTGGCGCAAGCATCTGGATWTTGCCGCCATTCAGGACGCCCACGATATGCGCCTGCGTATCCGCGAGCACAAAGGGCTGGGTGGGCCGATCACGCTGGAGGGACACAATATGAAGCTGGGGCGCGGTGGTATCCGCGAGATCGAATTCTTTACCCAGACCCGCCAGATCATCGCCGGTGGGCGGGATCCTGACTTGCGATCAAGGGAAACAGTGCCTGCGTTGCGGGCCTTGGCGGCAAAAGGCTGGGTTCCTGAAAATGTTGTAAATCTGCTAGTTGAGCGCTATCGGAGCCACCGCGAGATCGAGCATAGGTTGCAAATGGTCAATGATGCCCAGACGCATGAGCTGCCAAAACAGGCGGAAGAGTTTGACCGGCTGGCCCAATTCACCGGCCAATCCGACACCGCCAAACTGCGCGCACGGCTAATGGACGAGCTGACCGAGGTGCATGAATTGACCGAAGGCTTCTTTGCTCCCAGCACCACGAAACAAGGCGACACCGCACCGCTACCCGATGGCGCCAAGGAAATAATCGCACGTTGGCMCAGCTATCCTGCGATGCGCTCGGACAGGGCCGTGGCAATCTTTAAACGGTTGCGTCCCGACATCATGGCGCGGCTGCAAAAGGCGGGCCATCCAAACGAGGCCTTGGTGCAGTTTGACGGCTTTTTGGCAGGTCTGCCCGCCGGGGTGCAGCTGTTTTCCCTGTTCGAGGCAAATCCGCAGCTGATCGATCTGATCATCGACATCTGCGCAACCGCTCCTGCCTTGGCCCGCCATCTGTCACGCAATTCCCAAGTGCTGGATGCGGTTCTGGGCGGTGCGTTCTTTGCCGATTGGCCCGAAATGGCGGCGCTGCAACAGGAATTGACAGCACAACTGACGCAGATTGACGATTACGAGCGCAAGCTGGATACGGCGCGGCGCTGGAAAAAGGAATGGCATTTCAGGATCGGCGTGCACCATCTGCGCGGCCTGATTGATGCGCAAGAGGCGGGTCGGCAATATGCGGATCTGGCCGAGGCTTGCGTGGCCGCATTGTGGAGCCCGATTTGCGAGCATTTTGCCAGCAAACACGGAGCACAGCCGGGCAAGGGTGCTGTGGTGATGGGCATGGGGTCGCTCGGGGCGGGGCAGTTGAATGCCACGTCCGATCTGGACCTGATCGTGATTTATGATGCGGACGGGGTTGAAGGGTCGGACGGGCGCCGCCCCTTGTTGGCGCGGCCCTATTATGCGCGGTTAACCCAAGCGCTGGTTACGGCCCTTGCCGCGCCAATGTCCGAGGGTCGGCTTTACGAGGTTGATATGCGCCTGCGCCCGTCGGGGCGGCAAGGGCCAGTGGCCACTTCGCTACAATCTTTCCAGTCTTATCAACAGGATGAGGCATGGACGTGGGAACATCTGGCGCTGACTCGGGCGCGGGTTGTGGCGGGGGATGCGGCGCTTGGAGAGGCGATCGAGGCATTTCGCGCTGCGTTGATAATGGACAAGGGCAAGGGCGTGTCCGTGCTGGCTGATGTGGCCAATATGCGCGCACGTCTGGCCGAGGCAAAACCGGCGGTTAATATCTGGGAGGCCAAGCTGGGCGCAGGCCGGATGCAGGACATCGAACTGGTGGCGCAAACCGCGGCGTTGCTGGCTGGGGACACGGCGCATGATGTTAGGACACAATTGGCGGCTGGTGTGCGGGCAGGGTGGTTAACAGGTGCGGGGCGCGAGACGCTGCAAACGACGTATGATGCGTTTTGGTGCCTGCGCGGCGCTGCCAAGTTGTTGACCGAAGGCGCACTGGATATGGACGAGATTGGCGAGGGCGGGCGCAGCTTTGTGCTGCGTGAAATGGGCGAGGAAAGCGTTGAGACGCTAAGGGCCACGCTTGAAGCCGTCGCGCAAGCCGCCCATATGGTCGTGGAAGATGTTTTGAACACGCCGATTCAGCGTTAACATCGCCGCCAAGGAAGCGCAGATGACAAAAAATGATTTGGACCCGAAAGGGTTGATCAGGGAAAGCTATCGCATTGACGGGGTTTCGGCCTCCGAATGCCGGTCCATATTTCTGGACTGGGTGCTGGGGGTTGCGCAAACRGCGGATATGCAGGCGCAGATCAGGGACGTGCTGGAGATTTACGGCAAGGATGCGCCGGATCATCCGATGACAACGGTGCTAAAAGAAGGGCTGGGCAGCACGACGCACGCAAAAWGACGCGGCGGGCGCAAGGCGCGGTTGAACAAGTAAAGCACAGGGTTTCGCCTGTTTGACGCAAGAAGAACGCTTTAATGCATAAAATTTATCATAATTCCGCCCCAATTTAAGGACAGCTTGATCCCGAGCAGATGTGGGAAAACCCGCGATTGAACGAAGGCGAATGCCTTGGAGGATTGAACATGAAACCGATTAAAATCATCTTGATTGCCGCATTGGTGTTTGGCCTGTCGGCCTGTGCCAAAACCAGCACGGTAAGCCGAAACGAGTCGATTAACGCGCCATTTGTTAGCACAAAATCTGTTGAGACGGTCATTGCCGCCACGACATTCAGCGTCCGTGACGTGCGCGTATCTGTGCCCGACACTTTGAGCGTATCCGAGGCCAATATCTATTTTCCGTCCGCCGATATCGTTTGGCGCGGGGATTTTTACGGTGATCGCCATGATCAGGTCGCCGCGATTTTCAAAGAGGGCATGACGCGCGGTGTAAAAGATATGAACGGCGCACAAGCGATCTATGTCGATATCGAGGTCAAACGCTTTCATTCCCTGACCGAACGTGCCCGCTATACGGTTGGCGGCATCCATTCGATCAAATTTATATTGACGCTGAGAGATGCCAAAACCGGTGCAATGATTGCCGACCCACGCCTGATAAAGGCTGATCTGAAAGCATACGGCGGCAAACGTGCTGTGGTGGCCGAGCATCGTGGCGAAACCCAGAAAGTGCGGATCACGGCCCATCTGGCAGGAGTGATCAAGCGGGAAATCCTCGCAATTCAGGATGAACTGAAGCGCGAAGCCAATGATGCGGTGGCTGAATTGCCAATCATTCGGCCAAACGCAATCTAAGGCAATCCGCATTTAACCTTGACCTGCGCCCCTAAAACTCCTCCAGAATGATGTAGAGTCCACCCAACAAAAGGACGGACAAATGAAGMAWCGWTTYWCRGAMGAACAGATTATTGGYATYTTRAAAGAGCAAGAGGCTGGNAGAACGRWMMKYSSMCSYMYGWMRYYRRSNNGGGATSMGSMMRKMGAMYTTYYWYRMMWAYAWRWMSRARKAKRKTKKSATGRAGMYKWCRRRWKMMMGYRAAYYGAAAGCTTTGGAGAGTGAGAATTCCAAACTGAAGAAATTACTTGCAGAACAGATGCTGGATAACGCCATGCTCAGGGATGTTAATTCAAAAAAGTGATAGCGCCCGAGGCACAACTGGACCT
>NVTS01000069.1 GCA_002732995.1 Marinosulfonomonas sp.
CGCAAGGAAATGATCAACAAGGATCGCACCGATCTTAGCCTGGCTCGCCAGTGCAAGCTGCTGAAGGTCAGTAGATCATCGCTCTATTATGTGCCCGTTGGGTTTGATGCCGAAACGCTGGAACTCATGAGCGAGATCGATAGGATATTCACCAAGTTTCCATTTTTGGCAGCCGTCAAATAGCGGCTTACTTGCCGAGAAACGGGTTCTACGCTGGCCGTCACCGTGTGCGCCGCCTGATGGGCATCATGGGCCTGCAGACTATCCGCCGCCCGGCAGTGCATTGGTAAATGCACGAGAGGGTACAAAGGCCCGAATACCAGCAAGAAGCACCCCCGGCATCCGGTTTACCCCTGTTTGCCAAGAACACTTCCGATTACGCGCCTCCCAAGGCCCGTCACGCAGCCACGCTTGCGTCGCGGCATGCGAGGTATCGTCACCATCATGCGCAAACCAGTTGGCCCGCTCCCAGCCATTATACGCCCCCATCACAGCCCCCGCATCCTTCAGACGGGAATGCAGCGGCGACAACCGCCTGCCGCGCGCCGCCGCCCATTCGTGGTGCGGGAAATGCATGGCGTATTCATTGCCGTAAACCTCGACGCCTTTGGCCACACAGTAGTCGTCATCAACAAACCCCGTAAACCGGCGCGGATCAACCGACCACATGTCCCATTCGGTCTCGCCACAGGTGATCCATTCAGCCAGCACCTTGCCCGCCCCGCCTGCCTGCGCAACGCCAAAGGTAAACACACAGACCTCGAACGCATTCTTCACCCCCGGCATTGGCCAGATGATACAGGCTGGAGGTGCCAATCGCCCCGCCGCCAATGATCACAACCCGTGCAGTGTTTGGAAAATCTGCCATGTCTCTCGTCCCTTTATTGCTCTTGCACCAGACCATCAGAGATATCGTAGTAATTCCCTTGATCCGCCACAAAGATGCGTTTTTGCAATTTCAATCCGGTTGGCCCAGTCAATGATCCAAGACTGAACGATGTCGCTCCTTCCCCCTGCTTGCGCCAAAACAGAAACGCCCCGCAGGTGCCGCAGAACCCGCGCTCGGCGGTTTGGCTCGAGGCATACCATTTCAGCCCCTGATCCCGCGTGGTCGTCAGTGCCGCATCCGGCACAAACCCCGAGGCCCAGAGATGCCCTGATTGCTTGCGGCACCGGCGCAATGGCAGACCGATAATCCTGTAACGTTCCCCGTCACCTCGAATTGAACCGCCCCACACAGACATGACCCTTTATGCATCAGCCCCTCCCGATCTGTGGCATGTTAGTGCTGCCCAGAACCCCGCCATAAAGGATGAATGCCACCGCCATCACGCGGCGAAACAGCCGGTTAAACAGCCGGTTAAACACCGCCCCCATCGTGGCCAGTCCCGGCCCCGCGCCAGCGCCGTATAGCCCGTATAACCGATCGCCCTGATCACCAACGCCGTTGGCACGGTCACCTGCATCTGCTGCCAGATCGGCACATCCGGCTGCACGAATTGGCTAAAGGCCGCCAGATATCCGGCGACACTTTTGGCGTTGATCGTGGCAATCATAAACGCCTTGGAATAGATACGCCGCCCCGACACCTGCACAGTCACCACAGGCCTGCCTGCATTGATCCAGCCCCGCATCCCCAGACAGACCAGAAAACCGGCCCCAACCAGTTTGACCCAGAAAAAACCCGTGGGCGAGGCGATGATCAACGCCGTCACCCCCATCGCGGACAGGCCCAAAAACAGGCTGGCCTGCATCAGTATCCCCAACACGCCCCACAGGGCAGCTCAAAACCCCAGCGTCATGCCGTTGCTGATGCAGTTCACCGCGTTCGGGCCGGGCGTGGTGACAAACACCACCCAGAACAACGCAAAAACACTCCATGCTTCAAACGACATTATATCGCCTTCAATAGACCGGCGGCGCGATCACCCAGATCGCAACGGCAGGCGCGTCATACGGGTTGGACCAGCGATGCACCTCGCCCCGAATACGAAAACTGTCGCCGGGATTGATGGTAAACTTGCGCCCTGCAATCCACAGGTCCAGACAGCCGGAAACCAGATACCCCACCTCCTGGGTCGGGCGGCTGATGGCTTCGGTGATTTCCGAGTGCGGCTGAAAGGTCGAATGTATCACCTCGAAATCATCGGTCAGATCAGGCGATAGCAGTTCCTCGATCAGGCCAGCCTCACGGGTGCCAATGCTGCGCCGCGCCCCTTTACGCACCACATAGCCCTCCTCGCCAGCGGGGGTAGCGGCATGGGCAAACAACATCGAAATCGACACATCCAGCGCGGCGGCAATCAGGCGCAGATCTGTCACCGATGGCTCGGATAAATCACGCTCGACTTGGCTCACCCACCCAACCGAGCGCCCCAAATGGTCCGCCAATTCAACCAACGTCACCCCGCGCGCCTTGCGAATGGCCCACAAATCAGCGCCGAGTATTTTGGGGTGCGCAGGATCATTATGCAACATGTTTTGAAATTATCTATGAAATTTTCACAACCAATTTCACCATTGCTGACATTCTGATTCCCGGCAAGCAAAATCATGGTTTCTTTTTCGCTTGCGCAATTTGCATTAGACTGAATCAAAACACACCCCAAGAGTGGGTGCGTCTGATATTTTTCACTCATGTAAATGCAAAACGCGATCAATAGCCCGCCGGCGCCAAAACCAGCCGAGCGAAGCGAGGCCCGCCGACCATAAGTCCGCGCCCCGCAGGGGTGCTGACGTTGGGCGGAATTCTTCAGATGTCGCCAAACACTGACATCAGGATATTAGCCAACCCATCGACATCTTGCTGATCAAACGCATCCGGCTGGTTGCTGTCGATATCAAACACCCCCAACAGCGCCCCGCCTTGCCCGAGCACCGGCAAAACCACCTCGCTTCGGGTCGATGATGCGCAGGCAATGTGCCCCGAAAACGCCTCGACATCCGCCACCAATTGCACCTCGCCGGTCCGCGCCGCCGCCCCGCAAACCCCGCGTGAGAACGGGATCACCAAACAGCCGTGTCCACCCTGATAAGGGCCGATCTTCAGCAGATCATCCCCGACATTGCGATAAAACCCGGTCCAGTCAAACCGCGCGTCCGAGTGATGCACCTCGCAGGCCACCGTTGCCATCAGAGACACCACATCGCTCTCGCCCTTGGTTAACGACGCGACAGCCTTGGCCAGCACATCATAATCAACCCGCATCAGACCAGCTCAATAGCAATCGCCGTGCCTTCGCCACCCCCGATGCAAATCGCCGCCACACCACGTCTCAGCCCGCGCTTTTCCAACGCATTCAGCAGCGTCACAATGATCCGCGTACCAGACGCACCAATCGGATGCCCCAGCGCACAAGCGCCGCCATTCACATTCACTATATCGCGCGAAACACCCATTTCATGCATGAACGCCATCGGCACCACGGCAAAGGCCTCGTTGATTTCCCACAGCTCGACATCCCCCACCGACCAGCCGATTTTTGCCAACAGCTTCTGTGCAGCGGGCACCGGTGCGGTGGTAAACCAGCCCGGCGCTTGCGCATGACTGGCGTGGCCCAGAACACGGGCGCGAATAGTTAAACCCTGCTCTTTCGCCGCCTCTTCCGAGGCCATCACCAACGCCGCTGCCCCATCCGAAATCGACGAGGCATTGGCCGCCGTCACCGTGCCATCCTTGGAAAAAGCTGGACGCAATTTCGGTATCTTTTCGGGCCGCGCTTTGGCGGGCTGTTCGTCCACCGAAACCACGCTTTCACCACGTCGCGTTGTCAAAGTCACCGCCGCAATCTCGCCCTCGAACGCGCCGCTCTCTTCAGCCGCCAAAGCGTTTGATAATGATTTTAACGCATATTCATCCTGCGCCTCTCGACTGAACTGGAATTTCTTGGCACAATCCTCGGCAAACACCCCCATCAAACGGCCCTTGTCATAGGCATCCTCCAGCCCGTCCAGAAACATGCTGTCAGCTACGTTTTGGTGGCCAATCCGCGCCCCAGCGCGCATTTTAGGCAGTAAATACGGCGCTTTGGTCATGCTCTCCATGCCGCCCGCCACCATGATGCCGGTCGCGCCCAGCGCAATCTGGTCAAACGCCACCATCGCGGTTTTCATGCCTGATCCACACATTTTGTTCAGCGTGGTTGCGGGCACCTCCTCGCCCAATCCGGCCGCAAATCCGGCCTGGCGTGCCGGCGCCTGCCCGATCCCCGCGGGCAACACGCAGCCCATCAAAACCTCTTCGATCAGCGATGGCTTGGCCCCTGCCCCCTCAATCGCCGCCTTGATCGCGACACCGCCCAAAACGGGTGCGTCCACATCGGCAAACACCCCCTGAAAACCACCCATTGGCGTGCGGGCGGCTCCTGCGATGACGACATTCTTCATGGCTCTATCCTTTATAATTTTCATTCGCATACCGAATGGTAACGATTGCCCATTACCCTGCCCATATCGAACTACGACGGAGTAAAAGATGCAACTGGAAACCGTAAACCGCGACGATGCTATCATTGTCACTGCCCTGATGGATCGCATTGATGCTGTGATTGCCATCCAGTTCAAGGATGACATGCGCGAAGCCTGCGAAAATGGCCCTGCCCGTGTGGTGCTTGACCTCGGGAGCGTCCAATTTATCGACAGCAGCGGCCTTGGTGCAATTGTCGCCACCATGAAACTGCTGGCCCCCGATCAGAAACTGGAACTGGCAGCCCTTACCCCGACTGTTGATAAGGTGTTTCGCCTAACCCGCATGGACAGCATTTTTGCCATCCACACCGATGCAAACGCCGCATTTGCCGACATTGCGCATGTATCCTGACCACCTGACCCAACTAAAGCACAAAGCACAAGCAATGCCCCGACAACAAAACCATGCTTCCGAGCTGCACCTTACCTTTCCAGGCACCGCTATTGCGGTGCGCAAGGCGCTTGCCGATACCCTCGCAGCCCTTCGTTTTCTGGACTTATCACCTGAGGAAGCCGGCACGGTCGAACTGGTATTGGCCGAGGTTATGAACAATATTGTCGAGCATGCCTTTGCCGACAACCCCGATGGCATGATCGAGTTGGGGATCACGCCTATGCCAAACGGGTTGTCTTGCAGGCTGTGTGATGATGGCCTCCCGATGCCGGACGGCATGGTGCCTCTGGGCGGGAATCCATCCCTGGATTGCGCTGTTGGCGACTTGCCCGAAGGCGGATTCGGCTGGTTTCTGATTCGGGATTTGGCCCATGATCTGGAATACACCCGATCCAGCGGCAAAAACCGGCTCACATTCCGTATTTCCGTCGGGCATGCGCACTTTGAGGCATAAAGTCCCCGAAAAAGCGAAAAAGCCGCAAAGAAGCCATGTTCTACCCCAATCCAAGACAGATTTAAGGGCGATAAGATACGGGTAGCTGCATATAGCTTCCCTCGGCGTCGTGTTTAACAGCCCCCACCCAGTTCACGACGCCGAGGTTTACCACCCCCCCCCTAAAATTAGAATTGGAATTGCGCCAAAGGCAGCCTAGACTTTCGTTTGTCATTCAAGCGAGGAAACCATGCGCGATTATCACTTGCCCGGCCGTTCAACCGTTTATGCCAGCAACGGAATGTGCGCCACATCGCACCCATTAGCGGCAAAAGTCGCCGTTCAAATGCTCGAGGCGGGCGGCAATGCGGTGGACGCCGCCATCGMCGCCGCCGTTTTATTGGGCRTTTGCGAGCCGCAAAGCACGGGGATTGGCGGCGATTGTTTTGTGCTGCTGAAACCCGCCGATAGCGAGGATGTGATCGCCCYGAACGGATCTGGCCGCGCACCCGCCGGACTGTCTGCTGAAAAAATCCGCGCCGATGGGCATAAAACCATGCCGCTGGGCAGCGTCGAGTCGGTGACCATCCCCGGCGCAATCGACGCCTTTTGCCGCCTGTCCAAAGATTGGGGTAATCTGGGTCTAAAGGCCGCCCTTGCCCCCGCGATCCATTACGCCGAGGCAGGTGTGCCCGCCGCCCCGCGTGCGTCATTTGACTGGGCCGCAAACGCCAAACGGCTGCAAGGGGCGGCGCGTGATTTTTATCTGAACAAGGGCGAACCCCTGACCGCTGGCCAAATGTTTCGCGCCCCGATGCAGGCCGAAGTGTTGCGCCGCATCGCTATGGAGGGGCGACGCGGATTTTACGAGGGCGAAGTGGCCGAGGATATGGTGGCGTCCTTGCAGGCAATGGGCGGCAGCCACACACTGGATGAYTTCGCAGCCACCGCCAGTGACTACACCACCCCCGTCAGTGGCATTTACAAAGGCTATGAATTGGTCGAACACCCGCCAAACGGCCAAGGGGCCACCGCAATTTTGATGAACAACATCCTGTCGCGGTTCGATCTGCCATCAATGGAGCCGTTCGGTGCCGCGCGCGCCCACATCGAGGCCGAAGCCGCCAAGCTGGCCTATGATGCGCGCAACCGCTTCATCGCAGATGCGGCCATGACCACACGGCTGGACCACATGCTGGCGGACGTGGTCGCGGCAAAACTGGCCGCGCTGATTGATCCAAAACGCGCGATGGAGGCGCCTGCAGCCCTGTCGGAAAACATCCACAAAGACACGGTTTACCTGACGGTGGTTGATAAGGACCAGATGGCGGTGTCGCTGATCTATTCCACCTATTACGCCTTTGGCGCTGGCCTTGCCTCGGACAAGTTCGGGATATTGTTCCAGAACCGTGGTGCAGGGTTCAACCTGACGGCGGGTCATGCGAACGAGGCAGGCGGGGGTAAACGCCCGATGCACACCATTATACCCGGCATGTTGAAACAGGATGGCCGCGTGATCATGCCGTTTGGCGTGATGGGCGGGGCGTATCAGCCCAACGGGCACACACGATTCCTGACCAATATGGTTGATTTTGGCCTGCACCCGCAGGCCGCGATCGACGCTCCACGCTGTTTTTCAGACGAAGGCGTGATGAATGTGGAGCGTGGATACACCGACGCCGTGCGTCAGGAACTGACCGATATGGGCCACAACGTTACCATCCCCGCAGGGGCTATTGGCGGGGCACAAGCAATCCGGATTGACCATGATGCAGGCGTTCTGATCGGTGCGTCTGACCCGCGCAAAGACGGCTGTGCGCTGGGGTACTAATGCAAATCCAATCCATTTGTATTCATCCGCCAACCCGAACGCCTTTGCATCTGCACACGCTGCCTCGGGTTGGCGGATGAATGCATGATGCTAATTTGATTGGATGCGCGCTAATTTAGCTGAAACTGCAACGGATACTGCCCATCCTCGAAATCACCGAACAGGTCGGGCAGATCGGGGTGGCTGATCGGCTCGCCGGTGTAGTCCGCGATCAGGTTCTGTTCCGACACATAAGCCACATAATAGCTTTGGTCGTTTTCGGCCAGAAGGTGGTAAAACGGCTGGTCTTTGTTGGGGCGCACCTCTTCGGGAATGGCCTCGTACCAGTCTTCGGTATTGGCAAACATTGCGTCCACATCGAACACCACACCCCGAAAAGGATGCTTGCGATGACGCACAACTTGTCCCAAATGATACTTAGCGTGTGATTTTAGCATTGCGTTACAGCCCCCGTGCATCGTTATTAATGCGTAAATCAGGGTCTTGTCCATGTGATTTGGGGCAAAATAAGGAAACAGTTTGTGGACCAATTTCTAACAGTTCTTGAAATCGTAACACCTGTGTTCCTGCTGGGGGCTATCGGATTTACCTGGGTCAAGTCGGGATTCGAGTATCGGGTCGAGTTTGTCACACGTCTGGCCATGACCCTGTCGGTACCATGCCTGATTTTCACATCCCTGATGCAAACCGAGATTGACCCCGCCGCACTGGCCACCCTGTCGCTCGCGGCACTTGCCGCATATGGTGCCGTTACGCTGGCCTCGTATTTGCTGATCCGGTTCACCGGTTTGAGCCACCGCACCTACCTTGCCCCTGTCATTTTCGGCAACACCGGCAATCTGGGCCTGCCGCTGGCGTTGTTTGCGTTCGGGCAGACGGGGTTGGGCTATGCCGTCGTGGTTTTTGCCATCATGGCGATCCTGTCGTTCACCTTCGGGGTTTGGCTGGTGTCAGGCGGGGGATCACCAATGAAAGCCCTGAAAGAGCCCATCGTCGCTGCCACCCTGCTGGGCGCGTTGTTCATGTGGCAAGGATGGGAGGCCCCCAAACCAATAACCAACACGCTGGAACTGATTGGCCAAATGGCCATCCCGATCATGCTGATCACACTGGGCGTGGCCGTTGCACGCCTGAAACCGGGGCGGATGGGCCGGGCTGTTTGGCTGTCGCTGGTCAAGGTGGTGATCTGCATAGGGGCGGCATGGATTGTGGGCCGCTGGCTGGCGCTGCCACCCGTTGCGTTCGCCGTATTGGTGATGCAGGTTTCGACCCCTGTGGCGGTGACATCCTACATGTTGGCTGAAAAATACGGCGCGGATTCCGATGCGGTGGCGGGGCTGGTGGTGGTCTCGACCGTGCTTTCTGTGGTCACAATCCCGCTGACGCTGGTTTTTCTGCTGTGATTGGGCAATTTGACGTTTTACCCCCCCGAAAAAATGCGCTAAGCTGGGCGCAATAAGATAAAAAATATAAGCGAGAGGCATATGAGCAGACTTCTTCGCGCGACAGTATTGACGATTCTTGTGGCCTCTTGCGGGGGCGGTGGAAACTATTCCGCGCCGCGCAATCTGGATGATGCCTGTAGTATCCTTGATCAGCGCCCTACATATCTGAAAGCCATGCGTAAATCCGAGCGTCGCTGGGGCATCCCTGTGCATGTCCAGATGGCTTCGATGTATCAGGAAAGCAAATTCATCGGCAACGCCCGCACCCCGCTTCGCTATGTTCTGGGTGTGATCCCGATGGGGCGCCAATCCTCGGCTTACGGGTATTCTCAAGCGCTGGATGCGACGTGGAAAGAATATAAAGCCGGCCCGGGCCGCAATGGTGCCAAACGTGACGACATTGGCGATGCCACCGATTTCATGGGCTGGTATRTGGCGCAATCGAATGAACGGCTGGGCATTGCAAAAACCGATGCCCGCAATCAATATCTGGCCTATCACGACGGGCGCAGCGGATACGCGCGTGGCACTTACCGCAGTAAACCGTGGCTTGTCAGGATCGCAGGTGAAATCGAGACGCGATCAGATAATTACCGCCAGCAACTCCGCGCATGTGGTAAATCCTGATAAATTTGTAAAGGCGGGGCTAAAGGCCCCGTTTTTCAGCTTCGAACACAATGTTGAACAGGGTCGAGCGCAGCTGAACACCCTTGGTCATCTCGTTCAGAACAAGCGTGGTTTCCCCACCGGTGCCATCAACAATCACCCATTGGCGCAGCTCGATCGGGTTTGCGGTGAACAGCAGGCGGATTTGGCCATATTCAGGGTGTTTGGGGTCTTGGGCCACAACCGTTGTGCTTTTGCCGTCTGACGTATGGGCGACAACCATTTTGGCGTGCGCCAGATTGACGTTCTTTTGCAGGATCAGGTTAAGCGGCGTGCGTTTTAGCGGATATTGCGCCGGCCCCTGATTGGATTTCCCGTCAAATATTGCAACTTGCCCGCCACCGGCCATAACAAGGCTTTTGTCAGGCGGGTTATATTCAAACCGTATGCGCCCCGGGCGTTTGATAAATATCGTGCCGGTTGAAATGGTGCCGTCATTGTTAATTTGGGTGAACCCGCCTTTGGCCGTGGTGAGCTTGTTCAGATAGGCTGACAGCTGGTTCAGCGAAATCTTCTCCGCCGATGCGGGGACTGCGAGCGCAATCCACAACATCGGCATGATCAAAAGGCGTAAATGTTTCATATGTCCTACTTAATCATCAATCAGACGGATTCCAGCCCTGACCATCATTCACTGCTCAATAAGCAACTTAATGCTGTTCCGGAATCAGGATTTCACGCTTGCCCACATGGTTCGCGGCACTGACCAGTCCTGCATCCTCCATCTGCTCAACCAAACGCGCCGCCTTGTTATATCCAATCGCCAGTTTGCGCTGGATATAGCTGGTCGAACACTTGCGGTCTTTGACCACAATCGCCACCGCTGTATCATAAAGCGCATCCTGCTCATCGGTATTACCACCCAGCCCCAGCACTTGATCAATGCTGCTTTCGGCATCACCGTCCGGTCCTTCAACCACACCGCTCACATATTCCGGCGCGCCGTAGCTCTTCAGGTGATTGACGATTTCCTCGACCTCYTCATCMSWRMMRAASGGVCCGTGSACMCGGGTRATYTTSGCRCCSCCSGCCATAWACARCATATCGCCCATCCCCAGAAGTTGCTCGGCACCCTGTTCGCCCAGAATGGTGCGACTGTCGATTTTGCTGGTCACCTGGAACGAAATCCGGGTCGGGAAGTTGGCCTTGATCGTGCCGGTGATCACATCCACCGACGGGCGTTGCGTGGCCATAATCAGGTGGATACCTGATGCGCGCGCCATTTGTGCAAGGCGCTGGATGCAGGCCTCGATTTCCTTGCCAGCCACCATCATCAGGTCGGCCATCTCGTCGACCACTACCACGATATAGGGGATGGATTCGGGGGCAAATTCCTCAGTCTCGAAAATCGGATCGCCGGTTTCATCGTCAAATCCGGTCTGCACCGTGCGGCTGAACGTCTCGTTTGCGGCAAGGGCTGCCTTGACGCGGCTGTTATAGCCTTCGATGTTGCGAACCCCCATTTTCGACATCTTGCGATAGCGTTCTTCCATCTCGCCCACAGTCCATTTCAACGCGACAACGGCCTTTTTCGGATCCGTTACAACAGGGGACAGCAGATGCGGGATGCCGTCATAAACCGACAGCTCCAGCATCTTGGGGTCAATCATAATCAGACGGCATTCCGCAGGCGTCAGCTTGTAAAGCAGACTTAGGATCATCGTGTTGATCGCCACCGATTTACCGGAACCCGTGGTCCCGGCAATCAACAGGTGCGGCATCTTTGCCAGATTTACAACAATCGGATCACCACCGATATCCTTGCCCAGGGCAAGCGGCAAACGCATGTTGCTGTCGCCAAAATCGCGGGTCGACAGGATTTCACGCAGCATCACCTTTTCACGGCGCTCATTCGGCAGCTCGATACCGATTACCGTGCGGCCCGGCACGGTAGAAACCCGTGCTGATAACGCCGACATGGAGCGCGCGATATCATCGGCCAAACCGATGACACGGCTGGCTTTCAAACCGGGCGCTGGCTCCAACTCATACATTGTCACCACAGGGCCGGGACGCACACTGGCGATATCACCTTTGACGCCGTAATCATCCAGAACATTCTCCAACATCCGCGCATTTTGCTCCAGCGCTTCGTCCGACAACTGGTGGCGCTGAATGTCCACATGGCTTTCCAGCAACGACAGGGGTGGGTGCTCATAGGCCACCTGCTTGTCTTCAAATTGCAACCTGGGTTGTGCTTCGGCCTTGGCCTGACGCGATGTAGGCGACGCTTTGCGCACCCCGTTTTGCACCACGGTTTTTTGGGCCATTGCGGGCTGCACCACCGGGGCGGGCTCCGCTGTTGGTTCAAACATCATCGGGCCTTGCGCAGCAATTGCGTCCGCCTGCATTTGCGGTGCTTCCAGCGGAGGTTCCGCATTCAATAGTAGCGGCTGCCGGCCACTGCGCCGCGTCACTTGTGGCTCGGCCCGCGCGGCTGTCAGCGTTGGAACCTGGCGCACACGCTGTCTAATCGCATCCGAAATCCGTGCCTTGATCCGGTCCTCGCCGATCTCCTCAGCATAAACATCCGGTGCCAGTGCAGGCTCGATCAGCTCTGGCTCAGGATCTGGCAGACGGTTCATCAATGACGCCAGCAAACCTTGTCTTACGGGCTGCTCCGGCACTTCCTGCACATCCCCGACTGCTTGATATGCATGCGACTGCTGCACAACTGGCGGCTCGGCCCGCACCACTGATGCGGGACGGTACACAGGTGTTGGCACAGCGGCATAAGCAGCGGCCTCGGCAGCGGCCTCTTCGGCATCAGCGCGGATCCGTTCCTTGCGCACTGCATTCTTTTCCTGAACCATGCGCGCCACAATCACCGCCCCACGCGCGCTTTTGCCCAATAAGGTCATCAAACCGGCATAGACCATGACAATCCCGACCAGCAGGAACCGCACAAACCGTTTTATCTCGGGCATGGTGAAACCCATTACAAACAACAGCATAGACAGCATCGCCACGCCCATCAGGACCGCTACAAATTTCAAACCAAAGGCAGCACTGACCGGCACCATACCCAGCACAGAACCCAAAACCATATCGCCAAACAACCCGCCCAGACCAAAGCTGTGGGTCCAATCCGCAGACGGGACATGGGTTGACGCATAAACAGACAGTAGCGCAATCGCGATGGGCGCAAAAATCAGGCGGCCAAGGGCGCGCTCGGTACCGTTATGGGTGGCAAACCGCGCCCCCCAAACCACCAAAATAATGGCAATCGCCCACGAGCCCCAGCCAACAATCACGAACAAAGGTGCGGCAATCGATGCGCCAAAGCGGCCCAGCCAGTTTTGCACCGGCGCTTGGGATGCGGCCAGCCAGTTTGGATCAGACGGCGTGTAGGACGCCAGCATCATCGCCACCAAAACACCCAGCACCACCATACCGATGCCGATCAATTCCTTGCTGCGTCGTTCAATCGCCGCCTGCAATCTGGAATCCAGTAATGGGTCGCGCTGTTTTGCCGAATAGGATGCCATGTTTACATTTTCCTCACGTATACAAGCAGCGTTTCAGGCGCATTAGCCCGTGCCGCATTTCTGTTTTTGGGGCCACCATTGCCACACGAATGTAACCATGGCCCGGGTTTTGTCCGTCAATCTCGCGGCTAAGGTACGCGCCGGGCAAAACCCGCACACCAGTCTCTTGCCATAATTTCAATGCCGCCGCTTCGCCATCTTGCACCGGCAACCACAGGAAAAATCCGGCTTCAGGGCTAAGATAGCCCTCGACATCACCGAAAATCTCGTCGGCGATGTCAAATTTCTCAACGTATAGCGCACGGTTCATCTCCACATGCGCCTCGTCGGCCCAAACCTTCTCGGCCACCCGCTGCAACGGCAACGGCAAGGGTGCGCCGGAAAAGTCGCGCAGCTTTTTGATCCGCGCGATGGATTTTGGCCCACCCGCAACGAAACCCGAGCGCAACCCCGGCAAGTTGGAACGCTTGGACAATGAATGGAAAATCAGAACCCGTTCAGGATCGGCCCCCATTTCACGCGCCACCTGCAACGCACCGACTGGCGGCGTATCGCGGTAAATCTCGCTATAACATTCATCCGCGAAAATCTGGAAATCGTATTTCTCGGCCAGCCGGATCAAATCCTGCCAGTATTCGCGCGACGCCACGGCACCCTGCGGATTAGAGGGCGAACAAATGTAGGCAATCGCCGTGCGGTTCAACACCTCATCAGACAAACCCACATAATCCGGCATAAATCCGTTTTCGGCAGTGGCCGCCACAWAAACCGGTTTCGCCCCGACCGACATCGCGGCAACCGCGTAGACCTGATAAAACGGATTGGGCGTCAGCACGACCGGCGATTTGCCGCCCTTGGTTTCAGCACACAGCGCCATCGCCGCGTTATACAGCCCCTCGCGGGTGCCATTCACCGTTGAAATCTCGCTTGCGGCATCCACATCCACACCAAACCGCCGTTTCAGCCACGCCGAAATCGACGCCAGCAATTCAGGTGATCCGGCATTCGGCGGGTATTTTTTGAACTCGTGGTTGTTTTTGGCGATGATTTCCAAAATCCAGTCTGGAAAATCATGCTGCGGCTCGCCAATCGTCATATGCACAACATCGCCGCCCGCCGCATGCGCGTCGAGAAGCCCGCGAAGACGCGGAAAAGCGTACTCTGGAAGGTTCGAAAACCGCTCAGGAAAGTCCATATCTGCCTCAAATGCCGGAGTCATTTCGCCCCGTTTGAAATGAATCTAGACCAGCCCTGCGGCTGCGTCCAGAAAAACCCAAGGAAAATACGTAGTTGGGTGGTGTCGTTGTGGCATTTAGGCCAATGCGGCCTCGGCTGCTGACCCCAACCGTAACAGGCGTTCTTCGCTCATTGGGGGGGTGATAAACATGATACCACAAGATGCAGTGCCCGTGGGCAAGCTTAACCCCGCAGAACCCATCAAATTTCCGATCCGTGTGTTGCGCAATGCATGCAGATTTTCGGTAATATAATACGCGTGATCTGTCGCCAACAGGTGCTGGTTCGGTGGCAAAATCTGCGATGTGGGCATGATCACCGCATCATATCCGGCCACCCGCGCGTGATAGGCCTCGCGCAATTCGCGCAGCTTCATCCAGCCCTCGACAAACTCGACACCCGAAAACGTAGCACCCGCCCGAAAACGTTCCAGAATTGCACCGAACATCTTGTCCGGTGCGGCCTCGATTTCCTTGTGCCACTGCGCATAGGCCTCGGTTGTGAACAGCACCGCCGACAGGGCCAGCGCTTGCGCCACTTCGGGCGCGATCCCGTCTTCCACCACGGCCCCTGCGGACCTAAGCTTCTCGACTGCGCCCCTAAACGCCGCCATCGGCGCGTCGCGCACGCCTTGCATGGCTTCGGTCTGCAATATCATCAACCGCTTGCCTTTCAACGTCGCCCCAGCCAAATCCGCAGGCTTGCCACCTTCCAGCGCCGCCRACATCAACGCCGCATCTTCAACCGTGCGACACAACGGCCCGACCGTATCGAAACTCTCGCACAAGGGCACAACACCCTTTAGCGACAACCGGCCCGAGGTGGTTTTCAACCCGACCAGATTGTTCCACGCCGCAGGGATCCGCACTGATCCGCCCGTATCCGACCCGATGCCGCAAGCCGCCAAATCAAACGCCACAGACGTCGCCGCCCCNNNCGAAGAYSMWCCRSCYRMAASCGCAKSMKCRTYMKWRWYSSKSGGCGKSYYYKYSRYRWCRKKSWKNNNCCCCAGSCCSGARAAYGCCARCTCCGWCATRTGSGTYTTRCCMAGRCAMACCAGCCCCRCCYSSGTCGCGTTCSYCAACACCTCSGCRTCYGCATCCGGCACACGCCCTTTCAACA
>NVTS01000070.1 GCA_002732995.1 Marinosulfonomonas sp.
CTTCTGCCGCCGTAAACAATCCTTCCGTAACGCCGTAGCCCAATTCTTCCAACTCGCATCGGACCTCGCGATATCCGATGTTGAGGTGATTGGCGACGTTTTCCAGAAACACCCATTCGGGTTGGCATTCCCCAATGATCCGCGCGAAGTGTGGCCATAAATGACGGGGATCCTGCGCCCCCTTGCGCTGGCCCGCGATGCTGAAAGGTTGACATGGATAGCCGCCAGTGAGGATATCCACCGCTCCACGCCACGGGCGGCCGTTGAAGGTTCCAACATCGTCCCAGACAGGTGCCGTATCCAAGGCCGCGTCTTCCATCCGCGCCACGAGGGTGGCCGCAGCATAACTTTCCCGCTCGACGTAACACACAGTTCGATACCCGGGGCATGCGATGGTGAGRCCGAGGTCGATCCCRCCRGCTCCGGCGCAGAGCGACAGGCCGAACAGACAAGCGTCTGCGGCGGCGGGGTCGCCGCTTCGGGAAGATAGAGCCAACTCATTCACGGATCTCAGCGTTTCTTGTCTGCCAGCTCGGCGAAAGTCTGATTTGTGCCATCCAGCGTTGCGGCTTGGCCGGTGAATTGCTGCCAGCGTTCCACTGCCACATCGACGTAGGCGGGGTTCAGTTCGATCCCGTGGCAGACCCGTCCCGTTGTCTCGGCCGCGATCAGCGTCGTGCCGGAGCCCATGAACGGTTCATAAATTGCCTGACCGGGGCTGGAATTATTCAGGATCGGGCGGCGCATGCACTCCACCGGCTTTTGCGTGCCGTGCACCGTGTCCGCGTCCTGATCCTTGTTGGCGATCTGCCAGAGCGTCGTCTGCTTGCGATCCCCCGCCCAATGGCCTTTTCCTGTCTTTTTCACAGCATACCAACAGGGTTCATGCTGCCAGTGATAGTCACCACGGCTCAAAACCAGCCGGTCCTTGGCCCAGATGATTTGTGAACGAACATTGAACCCCGCCGCCTCGAGGCTCTTGGCCACGGTGGCTGCGTGCAACGCGCCGTGCCAGACGTAAGCCACGTCGCCCGGAAACAAACTCCAGGCCTCGCGCCAATCCGCGCGGTCATCATTCAGCACCTTGCCGGTGCGTTTCGTGGCCGAAGCTCCGGATTTGTTGCGCCAAGCCGGATCATATTCCACCCCGTAGGGCGGATCGGTCACCATCAACAGCGGTTTCACATTGCCCAGCACCCGCTCGACATCGGTGGCCACCGTGGCATCCCCGCAAAGCAGGCGGTGGTTGCCCAGCACCCAAAGATCCCCCGGTCGGCTGACCGGATCCTCGGGCGGATCGGGAATGTCATCCTCGCCTTCAGCCTCGCCCAGCGCCAGATCCGGATCGCCCAGCAGGTTTTCCAGCTCCTCGTCCGAAAACCCCGTCAGATCCAGATCAAAATCCAGATCATCCAGCGCGGCCAGTTCCAGCCGCAGCAATTCCTCGTCCCAGCCGGCATTTTCCGCCAGTTTGTTGTCGGCGATCACCAGCGCGCGGCGCTGCGCCTCGTCCAGATGCTCCAGCACAATCACCGGCACCTTGTCGATCCCGAGCTTTTGCGCCGCCAGTAGGCGACCATGGCCCGCGATGATGATATTATCGGCACCGGTCAGGATCGGATTGGTAAAACCGAACTCGGTGATCGAGGCCGCGATCTGGGTGATCTGCTGCTCCGAATGCGTTCGGGCATTGCCCGCATAGGGCACGAGCTGCGCCACCGGCGTCATTCTGATCTTCAAGGGCATGTGCGAATTCCTGTTTCCGTCCGCCGCCCGAAAAAAAGGCCCGACGTTTGTCAGGCCCGAGGGGTGCGGCAGGGGTTGTTCAACGGTGCGGACCCGCGGACCCAAAGTGCGGACCCGAAAAAATCCTTTGTCGCTAGAGACCTATCGCGCCAAGCCCCCCCGCATACAGTGAGGGCCACGGAGGACCCAAGGCAGGGGGGGGCTGGCAGGTCTCTGCGAGCGTATGGGTTTTATGGCATGGAAAGGCCGGAAATGTCGCGCCAGAAGTTCGACGGGTTTTGACGGTTTGGGTACGTGTTGCGCCGGTTGAACGGTGTGTTGTTAGAAAAAAATAGTTTGATTGCAGTGTGTTGCAGGCTGGGTTGAAATGATACAACTGCTCCATTTCAGTACTGAATTAAAATTTRATTCGCTAAAAGCGAATTTAATCTTGACGGTGGATTGCCTTGCCCCTATATATGCCTTGTGTGAATACGGAATAAGTCCTCAAATCTAGCTTTGACTTTTAGTCTAGGCGCGGAGAGTAGAGAACTCTCTACCGTTTCATCCGCAGGCCGCGAGGCCCCGGCGACGGGGAGAGCGCGGACGACGGGCGAAGCAGACGCGATAGCCGAGAACAGCTATCGCGTCTAGGTAAAGGGTGTAAGTCGTTGGTTCCGTTTTCTGGTTGGTGAGAACCCTTGGTTAGTTTGTCCATAACGGGCCTACGGCCAAGGCAACCAGAAAGGAGAAAGTCTATGGCTTTTTTCGACACACGCCAACGGCGGCGGTGGCGCAAATTGCGGAGGAAACTCCAAAAATTGCGTCGTGGGTTTTGGAGGAAACTTCAACGCCCCCTAACTTGGAAGCTCATCGTAAGGATGGGTTTCATCATCTACCGGATTTACCGGTTGGTGCTTTGGGTTCTTGAGCTCTTCGATTAGACCGCTAACCCAATATCTAATGAAAGGCTAACTTAGGCAGGACCATGATAAACGAAGCTCTCAGACTGTTACGGGTTTTTCATGACCTTAAGCAATTTGAAATGGCCGAAAAACTTGGCATTTCCAAATCTCATATATCTGAAATAGAAAAAGGCACTAAAAGCCCGTCTCTTGACCTAATCGAACGTTATGCTTCAGAATTCAATGTCCCTGTTTCGTCTATTATGTTTTTTGCCGAAAAAATTCCAGACGCCAAAGATGGTGGGAAAGTGAAGGCTAAAATTGCGACAAAAGTCTTGGATATTCTGAAATTTGTTGAGCGCAAAGCCAATGCTTAAAGAAACAACAATAAACACGTATTCGTTGCGAGATAGCCCCTTTTTCCGACTTCGAAGTCGGAAAAAATTAGCGCAGCTTTTGCGAGTGTCACCTAAAACCCTTTCTGAAATCTCCCAAAGGGAAGATCTCTATTCAAGATGTTGGAAAAGCAAAAAAGGCGACGTTTGGCTGAAAAGTCCACCTGACGAAGTGGGTGCCGACAAATACCGTCCTATAGATATTCCAGATCACCGCCTAAAATCTCTACAGGCAAGGATCGCAAACTTGCTTTCTAGAATTACGCCTCCAGAGTGGTTGTTTAGTCCCGTCAAAGGTCGCTCATATGTCGACAATGCAGCTTATCATAAAGGCGCAAAAGCATATTGGCTTTTGGATATCGAAAATTTCTTTCCGAGTTGCTCTGGCAACAATGTGGCGCATTTCTTTTCCTCAAAGTTGGAATGCTCACCCGATGTTACGGCTATTCTGATCCATATAACGACAATTCTAGATACTGACACAGATCGCGTAGGACTGCCGCAGGGGTCTCCGTGCAGCCCAATATTAGCATTTTTTTCAAACCTAGATATGTGGGCTGAGGTCGAAAGCATCGTTAAAAAAGCATCATTGAAACACGGGGTATATGCTGATGATATTACCATATCTGGGGATATGGTGCCCAAGGCCGCGATATGGGAAATAAAAAAAGCAATTCATAAACATGGGCATAAAATTAAGGCCGCGAAAGAAGTCAGTTTGATACATGCGCCAGCCGATATTACTGGCGTGATAGTTACGGAAGGAAAAACCAAATTGCCAAACCGACAGTGGAAGAAACTCAACGAGTTACTGGCGGCTCGAAGCGTTGCGAAGGGTTCTAAGCTGAGGCAACGATTGGACAATCAAATTTCTGGACGTATTGCGCAGAAAAACCAAGTTGAGCGGTCTTGATTTGTAATTCCCCATTTTTTCTTGAGGGCTGCTGGTAAAATTTTGGAGCCAGTTTTGGCTTTGATTTAAGGGCTTAAATGTTCACCTTCTTCGCAATCGTCGCCAGCGCGGCCACCCAGCGCCGCCAGGCGGTCTGGCGCACGCAGCCTGCCTGAATGCAGACATAGCGCCAGCGGTGGCCCTCGGCGCGTAGCCAGATGATTTTGGCGCCCTCGGGCGACACCAGCCGCAGCCAGTCAAGGCACGCCTCCATACGCGCGATATCGGCGGTCGAGGGGATGACCCGCATCCGGACCTCGTTATAGCCATAGGCGTGGCGGGCGTCCTGCACATAGTCGGGCCAGGCAGAGCCGTATCCCTTCGGCCCTGAACCCGGCGGGTTGGGCAGGCGGCGCAGGGTGCGGGCGGCCTCCTCGAACATATCCTCCAGATCGCTGGGCGTGAGTTTGCGTTTCACCTGCATGCCGATTTCCTTTCCATCTCCGCCAGCCATTTTTCAACCGAAGCGCGCCGGTACAGCACCCTGCGCCCGATGCGAATGCGGGGCGGGCCGATGCCCTGCGTCGCCCAGCGCGCCAGCGTGTCGGTGGTGACGGACAATTGCCGCGCCAGCTCCGCCCGATTGATCCAGTCGTTCAAAACGCTGTGTCTTGGTTCATGCGCCATCGGCCAATCTTCCTTTTTCTATGCAATCCAAAGTTATCCACAGGCACGGCGGCGGTTTTGGGTGGAACAGAGTTTCTTTTCTATTCTATTCTTATCTTGTCTTATCTACGCAGAACTGTACCTTTTTTGATAAATGACAGTGGGGAACTGTTCCGTTACTGTTCCACCTACACTAATTATCGTTTCAAATCCGCCGGTTACCTCCTTTGGCGAACCATCCGTCGGCGGCGGCGTGCTGCAATGCGCGGGCATAGGCGCTATGGGTGCGCCGTCCGTGGCAATGGTGCAGCAGCCATTCATCAAGGCGTTCAATCAGCAGATCGTCTGCCAGAACCTCCTTGCCGCAGCCCAACCCGCCCAACGCCTCGCGCAACCGGCGCAATCGCTGGTAAACGGCTTTCTGGGAATTCGAGGTCTCGCGGGCTTCCCGCCGAGCGATGGCATCCAGCACCACTTCGGTGACCACGGGGTGGTTTAGACGGATTTCATCGCCGCAGCGACAAGGGGACCAGCCATGCAGGGGCGTGATACGGCGGGTGCGCAGATCGCGCCACAGGGCCAGATCAATCCGCAGCAGTTTTGCCAGTATGGCGTCATCATCCGGCAAGGTGCCCACGGGGGTTTGCTTTTTTGACAGAAAGAACAGGTTCAGCGCACAGGCCTGCACCTCCAGCGTGGCTGTCAGGTGCAACTGGCTGTTCAGCCAGCGGTCATGCCAGAATTTGGTAAAATAATGCCCCTCGAGCCGTTCTTCCCGATCAACGGGGTAATCCGGCAGCTCATTAGCCTCGATCAGTCGCGGGGCGCTGGGCGGGGTGAATTCAGACCGGATCGGGGGGCTTTTGTCCATCACGCCGCATCCTCGACGGGCGGGGCATGCAGTTCGGCGATCAGATCTGCGGTTATCGAAAACCCACGTTGGCGACCGGCCATCAGAACCAAAAAATGATACTTTGCCGGAATTGACCCGTTAGACGCCCATTTGTGGACCTGCGGTGTGGTCACCTTCAGGCCGGGGCATAACCTGCCCAGATCATCGACAAGGCTGGAGCGGGTGGACCACAGGTTGACGAGATCGCGAATACTAGAAATAGCTTCCATATTCACTTGATACTGGAATTATTTTCGATGTGTCAATGGCCGAATAAAGAATCTCTGGAATTTATTTCTATTTCACGCCAACTAGGGGGTATGAAAAAGAAAGATAACATGCCCCGGATCGACATGCTCGGCGTTGGTCGCCGGCTCGAAGCTTTACGCTACGCGCTGGACCTTAGCCGTAAGGATTTTGCCAGCAGTTTTGGTCTTGATCCAAGCAGCTATACAAAAACCGTGGATGGCGAAAAACAGCTAAGATCCGAAGCAGCCTACGCTATAGCAGAGCAATGGGGGGTCACGATGGATTACCTTTTTCGCGGGCGGTTGGTCGAGCTGCCGGAACACTTGCGCGAAAGCATCCTCAAGAACCTGAATACAGGCGACTGATAAGCCTGATCGAGGGATGCTCCAAAGGCATTGCACCAGCCGAACAGCAGGTGTTCGTGAGCGAATTCGATAAATTTTCCAAGAATCACTTTCATCGTGTTCGCACTATGTTCTGGCCTGCGTTGTGGGTCAATACAAAACACAACCCGAAAATATTTCCAGAAATGATTTGACACTGGAAAATACTTCCAGTTATGCATGGTGCCCAAGGAGGCTCCGATGCAGAAAGAAAATTCCAGTTCTAAAATCACGCCTGTAAGCTTGGCGATTACGTTGCCGGTGCTGCGAAGCGCGCGGGAAATYGTCACCRCGCCGGAKGCGGGGYATCCGCARAGYYTGCGWCGCTGGGCCTGGGCGGCCCTGAAATCGGCACGGGGGCAGAGCATCAGCCAGTCGGGCCTGAACCGCCTGTGTGGCCGCCACACGCCCGTACGGTGCGCAGGGGCAACCACGGCGGGCGGACAATGACCGAATACGGGATTGATACCGGCCGGATTGCGGAACTGCTGGTGGAACTCGGGGTTAGCGCACAGCGCCACCGGCTCGAAATTTTGAAACGCGCGGTGGTTGCCCATGGCGGCCGCTGGGACCTGCCGTCGGATGTTTCCGGCGTTTATGAACCGGCGCTGCTTTCGCTGCAGGTGTTCGGCGTGCACGCCATGGCCGAGAGCCTCGACGAGCTACCACGCAACTGGATGAGGGCGGCAGCCAACATCATCGAGGGCGGGGCATGCCGCTGGTCGGAGGCGGGATAATGGCGGAATCTGCAAAAGCCTTGCGCGCCCCAACGCAATCGGAAATCGCCCGTGTGTTGAATGCTGCACAAAAAGCCGGGCTTGAAGTGTTTGGCTATGTTGTCAACGGCCCTGAAATACGCGTTATCACCAAGGACAAGGAACCACCCGATGACGGGTTTGACATGGTGGATTTTGCGAGTTGAAGAGGATTGATCTTCCATATTTGCGCACGAAAAAAGCGCGGGGAAAAACATACTGGTACTTTGAGCGTATGGGAGAGCGCACGGCTTTGCCCGATCCGGAAGCACCTGATTTTCTTGTCCGGTATGCCGAGGCAAAAAAGGGGCGTAAGCCTCTGCCTGCAAAGAGAAGTTTTGCGGTTCTGACTGCCAGCTACAAGCGCAGCTACCGGTTCGAAAAACTGGCTTCGCGGACGCGCAAGGAATATGACAACTGCCTGATGTATTTCAACGACAAGATGGGCAAGCTCGATCCGTCAAAGATGCAACGCCGCCATGTAATCCAGATGCAGATGGACAATGCCGACAAGATTCGCTGGGCGAACTATCTGGTGCAGGTGATACGGGTGTTGTTTGAACACGCGATTGATCTTGGCTGGATCGAGCGTAATCCGGCCAAGGGTGTTTCCCTGCTGAAAAGCAAAACGCCGCCGCGCAAACCGTGGCCGGTGGACCTGATCGAGGCATACCGCCAGAAGGCCGATGGCCGCGCGTTGCTGATCTTCGAGCTGTGTTTGGGCACGGGGCAGAGGATCGGCGATGTGCGCAAGATGCGCTGGTCGGATATCGAGGAGGGGGGAATCAATGTCCGGCAAGGCAAAACAGGCAAGGATCTGTGGATTCCTTTTACATCGCAACTTGCCACTGTGCTGGACCGGACGCCGCGGACGGGCTTGTTTATCCTGTCGCAACCGGACAGCCAGCCGGTAAGCTACCGCGCTGCCGCCTTTGCAGTGATGAAAGTGCGCAAGGAGATCGGGGCCGAGGAATACGACATCCATGCGTTGCGCCACACCACCGCGTCGGAACTGGCGGCTTTGGGGCTTTCGGACGATTTGATTATGGCGGTAACCGGCCACACGAGTCGCGCGTCAGTGGTCAGATATGCCGGTGCCGCGCGTCAAAAAGCCCGAGCACAGGTGGCGCAGGATGCGCGGCGCGGAGGGGGAACAAAGCGGGAAACGTGAAAACATAAGTGAAAACATTCTCACATCGTTTTCCGAGAGCCTGCTAACCCTTTGAAATCATTGGAGGCGAGTACCGGAATCGAACCGGTGTACACGGATTTGCAATCCGCTGCGTAACCACTCCGCCAACTCGCCGAAGCCAAGGGCCGTGTAACCCATGCCATTTCGTCGCGCAAGGTGCATTGTTGGGCTGTGGTGTGTTGCTGTGGCCGCGGTTCTGTGGCAAAACCTATTCAGACGAACTAAACGGACGGGTTTACACGATGAGCGATTATTCCGCACGCCGCACAATGATGGTTGATACACAGGTCCGCCCGTCGGATGTGACCAAGTTCCCGATCCTTGAGGCTATGCTGGAAGTGCCGCGCGAATCCTATGTGCCGGACAGCAAGCGCGAAGAGGCATATATCAGCGAAAATGTGACGCTCGGTGCGTCCCGCGTGATGCTGGAGCCGCGCACATTTGGCAAACTGCTGGATGGGCTGGATATTGATCCAGGCGAGGTGGTTTTGGACATTGGCTGCGGGCTGGGGTATTCAACCGCAGTGATTGCGCGGCTGGCCGACGCTGTTGTCGCAATCGAGGAAGACGCGGATATGGCCGCCGAGGCACAAGCGATACTGTCGGGCAATGATGTGGACAATGCCGCCGTGATCGAGGGTGTTATGGCTGATGGGGCCGCCAAACACGGCCCTTATGATGTAATTATTCTGGAAGGGGCGGTCGAGCAGGTTCCGGCAGCCATTCTGGACCAGCTAAAAGAAGGCGGCCGGATTGGTTGCATCTTTATGGAAGGTGCGCTGGGCATGGCGCGTATAGGATACAAGATTGATGGTAATGTGGCATGGCGGTTCGCGTTCAATGCAGCGGCACCAATTCTGCCAGGGTTCGAGCATAATAAAACGTTTGTTTTATGAAGGTTCGAGCATTTTTGGTAGAATGGTAAGTTACATGGTAAGTTACAAAGACAAGAAAGAGGGTTCAACGTGGGCTATAGAGTGAAACCGATACTGGCGGCTGCCGTCGCAATATTCGCATTTGTTGCATCCCCTGCGGCACGGGCCGAAACCCTGACGGATGCGTTGATTTCGGCATATAAGCATTCCGGTCTGCTGGATCAAAACCGCGCGCTGCTACGGGTGGCGGACGAGGATGTAGCACAAGCTGTGGCCGCATTGCGCCCGGTTCTTAGCTATTATGCCAAGTCGCAGTATGCGAATTTCACAAATCCAAATGGCGACCATCTGACGGCAAATGCCGGGCTGCAAGCCAGTCTGTTGTTGCTGGATGGTGGCAGCAGTAAATTGGCGATCGAGGGGGCCAAGGAAACAGTTCTGGCCACCCGCGAAGGGCTGATCAATGTCGAGCAATCCGTGCTGTTGCGCACGGTCACCGCCTATATGAATGTGTTGCGGGAAAACGAATTTGTTGCTTTGCGCCAGAACAACGTGCGCGTGATCACCGAACAATTGCGCGCCGCCAAGGACCGGTTCGAGGTGGGCGAAGTGACCCGCACCGATGTGTCACTGGCAGAATCGCGTCTGGCACTGGCGCGGGCAAATCTGGCCGCAGCCGAGGGCAATCTGGCCCGTTCGCGCGAAGAATACCGCGTGGCTGTCGGCACATACCCTAAATCCTTGCGTGGTGCGCCAAAAGCACCGGCAACGGCCCGTTCGCTCGACTCGGCCCGCGCGATTGCCTACACCACACACCCCGCGATGAAAAAGGTGCAGCACGATATCGCTGCCGCCGAAATTGGCGTGTTGCGGGCGGDTGCGTTGATGAAGCCGACGCTTTCGCTGAAGGGAAATCTGGATTTTAACCACGTGGGGACTGAATCTGCCACAATCGGGCTGGACCTGGGCGGACCTATTTATCAAGGTGGCAAGTTAAGTTCGCTCTATCGCCAAGCGGTAGCAAGACGTGATGCCACACGCTCTGGATTGCACATCACCCGCTACGAGGTGGCGCAGGGTGTTGGCAATGCCTGGGCTATGCTGGCTGTATCACGGGCGACACTGGAAGCAAGCATCCGCCAGATACGCGCAGCCCGCGTTGCCTTTCGCGGCGTGAAAGAAGAAGCAACACTGGGCGCACGCACCACATTGGACGTGCTGGATGCCGAGCAAGAGCTGCTGGACGCCGAGGCCAACCGCATTTCGGCTATCACCGACCAGTATGTTGCAACATATTCGCTTCTGTCCGCGATGGGCTTGTTGACGGTTGATCACCTGAATCTGGGCATCCGAACCTATGACCCTGCGGCCTATTACAATGCTGTAAGTGGTGCGCCGGCCGATAGCACACAGGGCAAACGACTGGATCGTGTGCTGCGGGCATTGGGAAAACAATAGAATTGATCCTAAGTATTGTGCGACTCGTGCCTTGGCGCTATTGTGAGGGCGAGGCTAAATCGGGAATCTATCTATAATGTCTGAACCTGTATCCAATGCGGAAATCGAGGATGTGCTGTCATCTATCCGGCGGCTCGTATCGAACGATGTTGCGGAATCGCAAGATGCTGTCGCGGATGAACCGGCTGCAAAGCTGATTTTGACGGCAGATTTTCGTGTTTCCGAACCGGATGATACGCCTTCCGGAGAGGACACTGCACAAGAGGCACAAGAGGCAGAGGAATCAGACGTTGAGGCAGAGGCGTGCAATGCAGGGGGGGGCACTCAGGTCGAGTTTCATCACACCGAGCGCTCCACAGACGAGGATACGCAAACAGCGCAAGCTGAGCCGGATCAGGAAAACACCACCGAAGACACGAACGAGGTGTGGCAAAATTTGGCAGAGCAGACTGATGATACCGCGCAGGACAATGATGACGCCAGGCCATCCCTTGAAAGCACCATAGCAGATCTTGAGGCTGCGATCGGGCAGCAAGATGGCGAGTGGGAGCCGGATGGCAGCGATTTTGAAGAGGATGCCGACGCCGAAGAGGTGATGTCAGAGCCGGTTCAGGACTGGATCGATGGCACCGCCCAAGAGGTTGGTGCCGAGGCTGCTGCGGATGATGCCGTGGAAGCTGAAGCCGAGGGGGCCGATCTGTTTGGCGACGAGGAAACAGTGATCGACGAGGAAATGCTGCGCGACATGGTCAGCGATATTGTGCGTCAGGAATTGCAGGGTGCACTGGGCGAGCGGATCACCCGCAACGTGCGCAAACTTGTGCGCCGTGAAATCAACCGCGTGCTGGCAGCGCAGGATTTCGAATAGGCCCAGCGGCTGCTTAATCCGCTATTTTCAATAAGGCATCCAGATCGAGATGCGTCTCCAGATGATCGGCCAGTGCGTCCAGCGTTGCCTCGACCGATGCGTCATAGCTTGAATGCCCCACAACCCCGCCAAGCCCCGCCAAATATGCCGCGCGAAAGCCGTCAGCGGCAAACAGCCCGTGCATATAGCANCCCATTACGCGCCCATTGGCCGAGGTAGCCCCATCGCGCCGCCCATCCATATCCAGCCACGTACGGGCGCAATCGGCACCCGTCGTCACGCCGATATGGATTTCATATCCGCGCACCGCATCGCCTGTGGGCAGATAGGTGGCATTGCTGATCTCCAGCCGTTTTTCCGGCACCATTTCCGTCACCACGTCCAACAGGCCCAATCCATTATAGCTGCCTGCATTCCCCTCGATCCCGTCCTTATCAATGATCTGCTTGCCCAGTATTTGATACCCGCCACACAGCCCCAACACATGCCCGCCGCGGCGCACATGCGCGGCAAGGTCTACGTCCCACCCTTGGGTGCGGAAAAAGGCCAGATCGGCGATGGTGGATTTGGTTCCGGGGATCAGCACCAGATCGGCGTCCCCGGGCAGGGGGCGACCGGCTTCGATGATTTCAACACTGACACCGGGTTCTGCTGCCAGCGGGTCCAGATCATCGAAATTGGCAATCCGCGACAGACGGGGCACCGCAATTTTGAACGCTCCGCCACGGGTCGAGGTGATGTCCATCACGTCTTCGGCGGGCAGTCGCCACGCGTCGGCGAACCACGGCAGCACCCCGATGTTGGCCCATCCGGTGCGGTTGATGATTTCCTCAACACCTTCGTCAAACAGACTGACATCGCCGCGAAACTTGTTGGTGATGAACCCCTTGATCCGCGCGCGATCCGCATCCGGCAGCACCACATGGGTGCCAACCAGTTGCGCAATCACCCCGCCGCGATCAATGTCACCAACCAGAACCACCGGCACGTCAGCGGCTTCGGCAAATCCCATGTTGGCAATGTCGCCTTGGCGCAGGTTGATTTCGGCGGGGCTGCCCGCGCCCTCGATCAAAACCAGATCTGCACCTGCTGACAGGCGGCGAAAGCTCTCCAGCACCGGCGGCATCAGCGTTTGCTTCATTGCAGAAAAGTCGCGGGCCTTCAGGGTGGCAATCCGTTGACCTTGCAGCACCACCTGTGCGCCAATGTCACTTTCGGGTTTCAGCAACACAGGGTTCATATCGGTGGTCGGCTCGACACAACACGCCCGTGCCTGCAACGCCTGTGCACGGCCAATTTCGCCGCCATCCACGGTGACGGCGGCGTTGTTGGACATGTTCTGTGGCYTGAACGGGCGTACGATCAGGCCGCGACGCACATAGGCGCGGGCCAAACCCGCCACCAGCATCGACTTGCCAACATTCGAGCCCGCGCCCTGTATCATAAGTGATTTTGCCATTGCCCCAGTTATCCCTATGCAGGGTCAAAGAAACAAGCCGTAACAGGATGCAACCGATAATGAATACGCGATCACACCTGCTGTTGGGCGTCGCCGTTTTCGGGCGCTCTGGCCATGAAAAATCAGTGCTGCTGCTGTGCTGGGCGGATTGGCCCCGGATATTTCGCTATATGTGATGTCGGCGTGGGCGATACTGGTGTGAAATGTGCCGCCCGAGGTGGTGTTTCGGGAATACTGTTTTTCCGCCGAATGGCTGCGGATATTTGCCTAGGATACCAGTTTTATCCTGTGGGGTGGGCTGTTCGTCCTTGGCCTGTGGAGCAAGCGGGCATGGCTGTTTGCGTTTGCCGGGGCGGGGTTGCTGCATCTGGCAACAGATTTCACCGTGCACCATTATGATGCCCGCCGGCATTTCTGGCCGCTGTCCAACTGGATACGCCAAAGCCCGATCAGCTATTGGGACAGCCGGTTTTACGGTCATGTCATCGCGCCGATAGAACTGCTGCTGGATATTGGCCTGTCTNKKGTCTTGTGGCGAAAACACACAGGGCGCTGGGCAGAAGGGTGATTGGCGTGATATTTACGGTGCTGGTGCTGCTGGCCGGTATGTGGGAACTATCACTGGTTGGTGTCGTATCCATAGGCCATTAGCCACAAAAAAACGCGCCCCAAAGGACGCGTCTTTGAAATAATGTGGGGCTGTTTAGGCTGCCTCTGCCTGCTGGCGACGCTCTGACTCTTCGCGCGACAGCGCAACCGAGGTGCGCACACCTTTGCCAACAAAATCCATCAGCCCAGTGACAACCCGTTCATTGGGGTCAATGCCAGCACAAGACAGCACTTCGCGTCCATCGCGTGACCGTGCCCAGCGCGCAATCTGCTCGGGGCCGTTGCCGTATTTCTTGTCATCAGCAATTGCATCATCCAATGCTGCCAACACCACAGCGGCAAAAAGCTTGCGCGAGCGGTTACCCTGTTCGTGATTGAATGCTGTACCGTCTACGAAATCTCGCATTACTGTTCCTTTTGCTCTTGCTCTTTTTTGGCGTGACGTTCCTTATGCCCGATCTAAACCGATTCGGCTACCGTGTTTTTGCATAGCTGCCATGCGCTGGATGCATGGCGCGTTCTGCATATAGTCGTCTTGCCCTCGCTAGGTCACCAATATATAGGTGCTGTCAAAGTTCCTTCAACCTTTTGACATGGTTTTGAGACAATGCCCAAAATTAACGGAAACGAAATTCGCCCCGGTAACGTGCTGGAACATAATGATTCATTATGGCTGGCTGTGAAAGTCGGCCATGTGAAGCCCGGTAAGGGTGGCGCGTTTGCGCAGGTTGAAATGAAAAACCTGCGTAACGGGTCCAAATTGAATGAACGGTTCCGTGCGGCGGATAAGGTGGAGCGGGTGCGGCTGGAGCAAAAAGACCAGCAATTTCTGTATGAATCCAATGATATGCTGGTGTTCATGGATATGGACACCTACGAGCAGGTCGAGCTGCCTGTCGACATTCTGGGCGAGCGGCGCGCATTTTTGCAGGACGGCATGATGGTGGTGATCGAGTATCACGAGGCAGAAGCGCTGAGCGCGACGTTGCCGCAAAAGGTGACCTGCAAGGTGGCCGAAACCGAGCCTGCGGTGAAGGGGCAAACGGCGGCCAAGTCGTTCAAACCGGCGACATTGGACAACGGGATCAAGGTGATGGTGCCGCCGTTTATCGGTCAGGACGAGGATATTATCGTCGACACGATCAGCATGGAATATTCCGAACGCGCCTAGGGCGGATTGCCGCAGTTTAACCTAAAATAAAGAATGCAACGGTTTTGGGCCCGTCACCGGACGGTGGCCTAACGGTTTGGTATTCGTACATTTGGTACATTTCTGGCCTTGAAACGCATGATTCCATTTCGGGATCGGGCGGAATGCCAAAGGGGTGCGGGTATGGAATTTGTTACGAACACAGAGCTGCGTAAACATCTGGGCCACTACATGTCACGGGTGCAGATGGGCGGGAAACGGTTTTTGATCTATCGGCACGGGCGCGAAATCGCGGGTCTGGTCAGTGTCGGTGATCTGGACCGGATTGTGGAATTTGATAAACTTTCAACCAATACACTTTTCCGCGATCGGTGAAACAAAGAATGGTGTCATGGGTACTGGCGACAATAAGGTGTGAAACATAATCTTCATCTTTCACAGACGTAGCGGCCTTCCCCTTACCTCCTCGCTTTTGAGCACGATAGGTATCGATAGGCTGCGTCTT
>NVTS01000071.1 GCA_002732995.1 Marinosulfonomonas sp.
CGTCGCTGTATCGTGTCTTCTTCATCAAAATCTCCTCAGATTATTATGTCGAGAAAATTCTACTTGTGAACACCACTAATTTTCGGGGGGATTACCCAGAAGTCTATTGCTGGCGGCATTTGGTTGAAAATTACTTCGCCAAGATTAAGGAATTCCGTGGTATTGCAACGCGTTACGATAAAACCAACAGTAGTTATATCGCAAACTGGAATCTGGTAGCTGCCCTGATCGCATCAAGATGAATGTCCACGGGGCCTAAAGAAATTGAAATAGCCATGAATGAAGGATGGCGACAAGGAAGACTATGACTTGCGGACCAAACACGAGGTGGCATACACCAAAGGCACCGCTGACCGGCTGCTCACCGCATTGGTCGATCTGGACGCAGGGCTGTCCGGCTGCAAAATCAGCCGCCTTGGCCATTCCCTGCAATCCGCCACACGGGCATGGTATGATGGGGCCGACATCGATTGGGTGGTGGAAGAACACGGCGATTTCCAGCTGGCCTATTACGGCACCCACGCCGGCGCCGACCCGAACAAACGCGACCCCTACGCGGGCCACATCTACTATGACGATTGCGTAAAATTCTGCGAATTCCGGGACCAAACCAGCTTTGATCCGGACTACGACACCCTGCCAATCGAATTCTTCACCAATATGACCCGACAGGTCTTCACCCGCCCCCCCTATGACGCGGCCGTAACCCACACTGGCGTTCGCGTGCCCCTGCAAACCGACGCCCCGAACCGCAGCTAATTCCGGCACCCGTCACACACGCCCTTCCCCTTGCCCGCATCATTCGTTAGACCTCGCCTAACCAGATTTTGATGCGAAGGCAGACCACAATGGCGATGGACAAAACATTCGACGCGGCATCCGCCGAAGCACGTATTTTTCAGGCTTGGCAAGACACCGGAGCCTTCAAGGCAGGTGCCAACGCCAAGCCCGATGCCGACAGCTTCTGCATCATGATCCCGCCGCCCAACGTCACCGGCGCGCTGCACATTGGTCACGCCTTCAACAACACCCTGCAAGACATCCTGATCCGCTGGCACCGGATGCGCGGCGATGACACCCTGTGGCAACCCGGCCAGGACCACGCCGGCATCGCCACCCAGCTGCAAGTCGAAAAAATGCTGGCCGAACAGGGCCTGCCGTCGCGCGCCGAAATGGGCCGCGAGGCGTTCATTGAGAAGGTCTGGGAGTGGAAAGAGAAATACGGCTCCACCATCGTTAATCAGCTCAAACGGCTCGGCGCGAGCTGCGATTGGGACCGCAACGSCTTTACGATGGATGAAAATTTCCACGACGCCGTGCTGAAAGTATTCGTTGATCTCTATAACAAAGACCTGATCTATCGTGGCAAACGGCTAGTCAACTGGGACCCGCATTTCGAAACCGCAATTTCCGATCTCGAAGTCGAGAATATCGAGATCGACGGCCACATGTGGCACTTCAAATACCCGCTCGCAGGGGGCGCGGAATATGAATACGTCGAGAAGGACGAGGACGGCAACGTCACCCTGCGTGAAATGCGCAACTACATTTCCATCGCCACCACACGGCCCGAAACCATGCTGGGCGATGGCGCGGTCGCCGTGCACCCCGATGACGAACGCTATGCGCCCATCGTCGGCATGCTTTGCGAAATTCCGGTTGGCCCCAAGGAACACCGCCGCCTGATCCCGATCATCACCGATGAATACCCCGTGATGGATTTCGGCTCCGGTGCGGTGAAAATCACCGGCGCACATGATCTCAATGATTATGGCGTCGCCAAACGCTGCAACATCCCGATGTATCGGCTGATGGACACCAAAGCCCAAATGCGTGCCGATGGTGCCGATTACGAGACCGCCGCCACCCGCGCCAAGGAAATCTCCGAAGGTGCCGATTGGCAGGATGCCGAGATCGACGCGCTGAACCTCGTGCCCGACGCCTATCGCGGCATGGACCGTTTCGAGGCCCGCAAAGCAGTGATTGCCGATATTGACGCCGAAGGCCTGATGATCATGGTCGAGGACAAAAAGATCATGCAACCGTTTTGCGATCGCTCCAAGGTGGTGATGGAACCGATGCTGACCGATCAATGGTATGTCGACGCGGCCAAACTGGCCGGACCCGCCCGTGATGCGGTCAAGGATGGTCGCGTGGAAATCATGCCGGAAAGCGGCGAAAAGGTGTATTTCCACTGGATGAACAATATCGAGCCTTGGTGCATTTCAAGGCAGCTTTGGTGGGGGCATCAGATACCGGTTTGGTATGGGCCTAAGATGGAAAATGGTAATTTCGAGGTAGCTTTTCCATTTCATCGCAACGGGCCGACGCATCAATTTTGCGGATCATCCGAAGACGAGATCCGCGACATAGCCAAAGAATATTATGGCAAAGAAGTTCAGTTTTTTGATGCCGACAAAATCGAAGATATCACTACTGCTTACAATGGATTGAAAAATAAGGACAACCAGATTGTTCCTCTTTGGCGCGACCCCGACGTCCTAGACACTTGGTTCTCATCCGGCCTCTGGCCCATCGGCACCCTTGGCTGGCCAAACGACACGCCGGAGATGGCCAAATACTTCCCCACCTCCACCCTGATCACCGGTCAGGACATCCTGTTCTTCTGGGTCGCCCGCATGATGATGATGCAGCTCGAGGTCACCGGCGAAGTGCCGTTTGACACCGTTTATCTGCACCAACTTGTGCGCGACGAAAATGGCGTGAAAATGTCTAAAACCCTGGGCAATGTCATTGATCCGCTAGACATGATCGACGAATTCGGCGCCGACGCCGTGCGCTTCACCATGGCCTCGATGGCCTCCCTCGGCGGATCCTTGAAGCTGTCCACCGAACGCGTCGCGGGCTACCGCAATTTCGGCACCAAACTCTGGAATGCCGCCTCCTTCGCGCAATATAACGAATGCCACCCCGACCCCGATTTCGATCCATCCGCCGTCAAACTGCCGCTGAACAAATGGATGGTCGGCGAAGCCGCCAAAGCCTTTGATGCCTATAACGCAGCGCTCGACGCCTACCGTTTCAACGACGCCGCCAGCGCCGCCTACGTGTTTGTGCGCGGGACCTTGTGCGACCGCTATCTGGAATTCACCAAACCGACATTCTTCTCCCAAGATGCCGCCGCGATCAAGGAAACCCGCGCCACCATGGCATGGATCATTGATCAATCCCTGATCATGCTGCACCCGATCATGCCCTTCATCACCGAAGACTTATGGGGCATCACCGGCAGCCGCAAAAACATGCTGGTCCATCAGGATTGGCCACAATACACCGCCGCCGATCTGGTCGATGCCGATGCGGACCGCGAAATGGGTTGGGTCACCGATCTGGTCGACAAAATCCGCTCGGTGCGGGCCGAGGTCAACGTGCCAGCCGGCGCGAAAATCCCGATGCTGTTGCAAAATCTGGATGATGCTGGCCGCACCGCTTGGGCCAACAACGAGGCGCTGATCAAACGCCTTGCGCGGGTAGAAACGCTGACCGAAACGGCGGCCCTGCCTAAAGGCGCCGTCACCATCGCGGTCGAAGGCGGCGTATTCGCGCTGCCGCTGGCCGACATCATCGACGTGTCGGCTGAAAAAGACCGCCTCGAAAAATCGCTCGGCAAACTGGAGAAGGATATGGGAGGCTTGCGCGGCCGCTTGAACAACCCCAAGTTCGTCGAAAGCGCCCCCGACACTGTGGTCGCCGAAAGCCGCGAATTGCTGGCCCAGAAAGAAGAAGAAGCGGCCAAACTAAAAGCTGCGATGGATCGACTTGCAGAAATGGGCTAATTCCAAATGGTCCAAGTATCCCCGCCGGAGGCATAAAAATTTTCTTGCCTGCGGCGCGGATATTTTAGCGCGTTTCCAGTTACCATGAAACAGAATGCGCCCCAAGAGTGGGCGAATTCTGATGCACAATATTATTTAACTGGAAACACGTAAACCATTTGGAAACCATAAGCAGCCAAACTGCAAAAGCGGTACAGGCGGGGACGCCGATGACCGCCCATTTGGAAGACGCCCTGTTTTGCTTTAGTGCATCGCAGGGCGTTGACCGTTTAGCGCTATGCGCCCGATTAATGATACACCACCCGCTCAACGGCCCGCATCATGCCCAGCGATTTGTCATAAACGATCTTCAATATCCGCCGACCACCGGTTTTGGTGGCCAATGTCGGCACGCTGCGCACAACACCGGCTGCTGCGGTGGTTGCCAGAAATCCGCGACKGGTTAGTTTGATCGGCATGTATCACCTATCGGTAGTTGCGAGTGATTCKCATATAAGGACGGCGCGGACATTTTCAACCTATCCCCTTGCCGCCCCGTGCATTTTGCGCAATCAATCCCCCATGACTGGACCCAGATACACCCCGCTGATCACCTCTCTGCCCTCCACCGTGCCATTCGTTGGCCCCGAAGTGCAGGAACGCGCCCTTGGCCGTCCTTTTGCGGCCCGCCTTGGAGCCAATGAAAACGTATTCGGCCCCTCGCCTAAAGCAATCAAGGCGATGCAGGAGGCCGTGCCCGAAACCTGGATGTATGGCGATAGCGCCAGCCACGATCTGCGCAGCGCTCTGGCCGCCCACCATAATGTCACCATCGACAACATCGTCATCGGGGCTGGCATCGACGGGCTGCTTGGATCCTTGGTGCGCATGACCGTCGCGGCRGGCGACAAAGTGGTGACCTCAGCCGGTGCCTACCCGACCTTCAACTACCACGTAAACGGCTTTGGCGGCGAACTGGTGCAGCTGCCGTTCAAAAACGATATGGAAGACCCCGACGCCCTGATAGCCAAAGCCACCGAGGTTGACGCGAAACTGCTCTACCTCGCCAACCCCGATAACCCGATGGGCACATGGCACAGCGCCGATGTGATCACCGATATGATCAACCGTTTGCCCGACGGCTGCCTGATGGTGCTGGACGAGGCATACGTCGAATTCGCCCCGAAAGGCACCGCCCCGCCAATGCAGCCCGACAACCCGAATGTCATCCATATGCGCACCTTCTCAAAGGCTTACGGCATGGCCGGTGCTCGCGTAGGTGCCGCCATTGGCCATGTTGACCTGATCGCCAACTTCGCCAAAGTTCGCGACCATTTCGGCATGAGCCGCGTCTCACAAGCCGGTGCGCTCGCGGCCCTACAGGACCAGACCTACCTGTCAGAAACCCTCGCCAAAGTCGACGCCGCCCGCATGCGCATCAGCAACATCGCCCACGCCAACAGTCTGGCACCCCTGCCCTCGGCCACCAATTTTGTCACCATCGACTGTGGCAAATCAGGCGATTTTGCCCGCGCCATTGTCGCTGAAATGACCACACTTGGCGTTTTCATCCGCATGCCATTTGTCGCCCCGCAGGACCGTTGCATCCGCATTTCCGCAGGCACGCCAGCCGACCTTGATCTGCTGGAAACCGCCCTGCCAAAGGCGCTCACCGCTGCCCGCATCAAATGCCCGTGACGCGCTGGATTTCMYYMYRAMGTYRRYSWAWRWKTGCGCTAACACAACAAGGAACATATCATGTCAAAATCACAAATCGGCGTCTACGGGCTGGGAACAATGGGCAGCGCATTGGCGTTGAATATGGCCGATAACGGCTTTCAGGTGGCGGTGACCAACCGCGAGGCGGACTGGATCGCCCCCTTTATCAAAGAAGCCGGAGCTCTCGCCAAAAACCTGCACCCCCACGACACCCTCAAAGATTTCGTCCAGAGCCTCAAAGCCCCCCGCGTGATCCTGTTCATGATCCCGTCCGGCAAACCGATGGATATGATGRTCGACACCATCACCCCGCTGCTCAACGCAGGCGACACCATCATCGACGGCGGCAACGCCAATTTCGTTGATACCCGCCGTCGCAGCGCCCTGATGGCCAAACAGGACCTGCACTTCGTCGGCATGGGCGTTTCGGGCGGCGAAAGTGGCGCGCGGCATGGTCCATCAATGATGGTCGGCGGCACGGACCACAGCTGGATCCAGCTCAAACCAATCCTGCAAGCGATCAGCGCCAAATTTGAAGGTGACGCTTGCGTTGACCACCTCGGCCCCGACGGTGCTGGGCATTTTGTGAAAACCGTGCACAACGGTATTGAATACGCCGACATGCAGGCGATTGCTGAAATCTATGCGCTGCTGCGCGACGTCGCCAACTGGCCCGCCGCCAAAATCGGCGATCTTCTGGCAGGCTGGAACGACGGCCCGCTGCACTCTTACCTGATCGAAATTTCCGCCAAGGTGCTGCAAGCTGTTGACCCTGAAACCAACAAACCGATGGTCGATCTGATCCTTGATAAGGCGGGTCAAAAAGGCACCGGCCGCTGGGCTGCAATCGAGGCGTTAAAGCTCGGCCAGTCCGCCAGCGCGATCGAGGCCGCCGTGGGCGCCCGCTCGTGGTCGTCGGAAAAGGAAACCCGCATAGCAGCCCAACCCTTGCTCAACCCAGACACCACGCAAACCGATCTGCCCAGCGCGGACGATCTGGAAAACGCCCTGATCGCCGCCCGCATCCTCGGCCACGCCCAAGGGTTTCGCGTGCTGCAATCCGCTTCCGATGAATACGACTGGAACCTGAACATGCCCCGCATCGCCGAAATCTGGCGGGCGGGTTGTATCATCCGCTCGGCCCTGCTGGACGATCTGGCCGATGCGTTTCATTCTGATTTGCCGCAAAACGAACTGATCCTCGCCCCCGCCATCCGCACCCGCCTTGCGGCCTCCATCGGCGCCCTTCGCCGCGTGGTCACGGCTGGCATCAATAACGGCGCCCCCGTGCCGGTCCTGTCCGCGTCCTTGGCGTGGTTCGACAGCATCCGCACGGCGCGCGGCAGCACCAACCTGATTCAGGCCCAGCGCGATTTCTTTGGCGAACACGGCTTTAGACGGCTGGACAAGGACGGCGATCACCACGGCCCATGGAACACCTGAATGACTGATATTACGCTAGAAAAAATCAAAGCCGCCCAACAGCAAATTGCGGGCCGGATCATCCGCACCCCCACGCTGGAGCTACGCCAAACGGGGCTAGAAGAGCTGCTACCCAAAGGCAGCACCGCCACCATGAAGCTGGAGCTGTTCCAAAAGGCAGGCTCGTTCAAGGCGCGTGGAAACCTTTTATCAGTCGAAGCCCTAACCCCCGACCAACGCGCCGCAGGTGTCACGGCGGCAAGCGGTGGCAACCACGCGCTGGCCTTGGCATGGGCCGCCAAAACTGCGGGCACCTCGGCCAAAATCGCCATCCCCAAAACGGCTGATCCGATCCGTATTGAAGGCTGCCACGCGCTCGGGGCCGAACTGGTTCTCTGCGACAGCATCCTTGAGGTGTTCCCCAAAATGCACGAGATCGCAAAGGATGAGGGCCGCGCCATCATCCACCCGTTCGAGGGCTACAATATGTCGCTCGGTGCGGCCACTTGCGCCGCCGAACTGTTCGCCGGCGCACCCAACCTTGATGTCGTGATCCTGCCGGTCGGCGGCGGCGGCCTGATCTCCGGCATGTCGGCAGCGCTAAAACTGCTGAACCCGAAGATCGAAATCTTCGGCGTCGAGCCCTTCGGCGCCGACAGTATGTACCAAAGCTTCCAATCAGGCTCCCCCCAATCCCTTGATAAAGTTGATACAATCGCCGACAGCCTCGGCTCTCCCACGGCCCTGCCCTATTCCTACGCCTTGACCCGTGCCAACGTCACCGACATCGTCCGCGTCAGTGATGACGATTTGCGCCAAACCATGCGCCTGATGAACGGGACGCTAAAACTGATGGTCGAGCCCGCCTGCGCCGCCTCGCTCACCGGCGCGCTTGGCCCGCTAAAACCCCACTGCGAGGGCAAGAACATCGGCCTGCTGGCCTGCGGCGCCAACATCAGCCGCGCCCGTTTCATGAAACTGCTTGCCTAACCCAATCATTGTTCCATAAATATCCGCGCCGCAGGCATGGAATCTCTTACCCCCTCTGGACAAACTGCCACATCGCCAATGCGAACCGGCAATGCCATTCCAGCCGTCCCGACCCAACCAAAGGACGCAGCCGATGAAACAATCCATCCTGATGGAAAAATACCCGGCCTTCGATCTGGAAATTCCAAAATCCGAAACCAGCCACACCTCGGTTGACGACATCCTGACCGCCCTAAAACTCGATATCGACGCCCACCCAAAGGTCGCTTTCATCGGCATTTTTGACCACTTAAGCCACACAAAATCCATTGATGGTGACATCGCGGATGCAATCATCGGCGCCAAAAACATCATCTTCTGTTTCGGCATAAAATTGCCCAACCCGCACGTTATGGCGGTGCGCCCGCGCTCAATCGGTGTCACCGACATGGGCAGCCACTTTCACATCGCATTCATGGAGCCACCGATGCCGCTGGCCACAAACGCAATGGAAAGCTGGTGCAAAGCATTGGCAGACAAGACTTAAAACCCAACGACAGGGTGTGGGCAATGCTCCCACCCTGAATTGCCTTGCGCTCCAGAGACAAACCGCATCATATTTCAATATGAGCAAAGCCGTATTCATCCAAAACCCCGTTTCAGTCTACGATGACCGCCCTGGCGAGGCCTACCATTTCCCCAAGCGCTATTTACGCATTGTTCAAGAAACAATCGGCGACTGGGTGATTTTCTACGAGAGCAGGAAGAACAAGGGCGCGTTCGGGTATGTATCAGTGCAGAAGGTTCTCGATGTCATCCCGGACCCGCACAAACCAGATCATTACTTCGCAATTCTGGAACCATCCTCGGAATGGTCTTTTGAACAAACAGTGAAACGCGCTGCCCCAGATGGCCTCGCATTTGAGCATTCCCTTCGTGCTGACGACGGCAGACCTATGTCAGGCGGCGCAAATGTCTCTGCCGTCCGCCGCCTAACAGAACTTGAATTTGCCTCCATCGTCAATCACGGGATGCAAGAACTGACCGGGCCCGAGACCTTACCTAGACAAGCCGATCAGAACCAGCCCGACACCATTTATGGTTTTGCCGAAATGCAGGCTCCATTTGGGCCCGCCCCAATGTCCAGTTTCCGGCCAGACATCCTGACCTCCCGACAATATCGCGACCCCTCTTTTCAGCGGCAAGTCAAAGCGGCCTATGGCGGGCGGTGCGCCATTTCCGGGATCGAACTGCGAAACGGCGGCGGTCGACCCGAAGTCGAAGCTGCCCATATCAGGTCCGTCAAAGATGGTGGCCCTGACATCATTCGCAACGGCCTTGCCCTTTCAGGAACATTACACTGGATGTTTGATCGCGGCCTCATTTCTGTTGCGGATGATCAGCGCATCCTCATTTCACATAACAAGGTTCCTAAAGAAACGGTGGTGCGCCTCATAGCAAGAGATCAAAAATTGATTTTACCCAGAAACCCGCGGCACCATCCCCATCCTGATTATCTACGATACCATCGTGAAAATGTATTCGGCCAGATGGGTTAAGCCTCCGCCACCACCTTGGCCGCCGCYGCCAGTGCGCCCTCGCCATGCTCGATGTCCAGCGCCACCATGCCGGACTCGATCACCCCCAAAACCCCCAACACCATATGCGCATTCACATGCCCCATATGGCCAACCCGGAAAAACCCGTGCCATGCCGGATCACCCGGCGGCGCCATGCCGATGCCGATGCCCAGCGTCACGCCTGCCCGCTCACTCACCCAGTCCCGCAGGGCCGTGCCCAAGGGCGAACCAATGCGCACCGCCGTCACCGCATGGCTGCGCATATCCACATCCGCAATGTTCAACTCCACCGGCCCCTTTACCCCCCACGCCTCAAATGCCGCCCAAACCGTTTTGGCCAGCTTGGCATGGCGCGCCCATGCTGCCTCCACACCTTCCTCGTGCACCAACATTTTCAACGCCTCGTGCAGGCCGAACAAATGATGCGTCGGGGCCGTGCCCGCGAAATACTGGTAAAACCCGTCCGGCCGCGCCCGTGGCCGCCAGTCCCAATACGAACTGACACAATCCGCCGCCTCGCGCACCGTATCCGCCTTATCGTTGAAATAAACGAACCCCAGACCAGGCGGCAGCATCAGCCCCTTTTGCGAGGCCGCGACCATGACGTCGACCCCGCATGCGTCCATCTCAAACCGCTCCACCGCCAAGGATGCAATGCAATCCGTCATCAGCAACGCCCCATGCCCCACCGCATCCATCACCGCGCGAACACCGGAAATATCATTGCGAACCGATGAGGACGTGTCCACATGCACCGCCATCACCGCCTTGATCTTGCCACCTGTATCGGCGCGCAATGCCGCCTCCAATCGCGCCATATCAATGTCTGAGCGGTTGCCATAATCAATCACCTCGACCTCGGCCCCCAACCCTGTCGCAATACCGGCCCAGCCCAGGCCAAACAGCCCCGTCGCCAACACCAACACCTTGTCGCCGCGCGACAATACGTTGGCCAGCGCCGCCTCCCACGCGCCATGCCCGTTACAGATATAGATCGCCACATTATGCTCGGTGCGGGCCACCACCTTCAGATCAGTGACGATACCCTCGACCATTCTCTCGATGGCCGATCCGTAAATATTGGGCGCGGGCTGATGCATCGCTTGCAGCACCCGATCCGGCACAACAGACGGGCCAGGTATTGCAAGATAGGGGCGGCCATGGGACAGGGACATGCGGGGAATACTCCGGTTGCTTTTCCCGAACGCTATTGCCTTACCTTGCACCCGTCAATTCCCCCTTCTGTTTTTAGGATTAACTGGCCCTGACCTAGCGAGCAGTTAGACTGAAAGCGCTTGGGAATCGTTACCGAAACAATCCTACCGTATCGGCCAGAAAACATTTCCACTATTCCGCAATAGTCGTTCTACAGGTTCAGGCATATCAGGACCGCAGGCCCAAGACATAAAGCAGCCCGCTTGGGCTTCCTCTAAACACCAGTGGCGCTTGCCAGCCCGCGCATGGCAGGATAAACCGATAAAACAACTGCCCCACAGGATCTGGCAACCGTGACAAAATCCCCCACCAATGACCAATACACCTCCCGCACGCTGATGCGCAGGCTTTGGCATGATTACCTGAAATCCCACACCTGGTGGATGCTTGCGGCCCTCGTGCTGATGGTGATAGAGGGCTCGTCACTGGGCGTCCTCAGCTACATGTTGCAGCCGATGTTCGACAATGTGTTCGTTGGCGGCGATGCAGATGCGATCTGGTGGGTCGGCGGCATCATATTCGGCCTGTTCTTCATGCGCGCCATCACCAATGTCAGCCAGAAAACCATCCTGACCCGCATCGCCCAGAAAACCTCGACCAGAATGCAGATCGACCTGCTCGATCACTTGATGCGGCTCGACTCGGTGTTCTTCCAGAAAAACCCGCCTGGCGCGCTGATGGAACGGGTGCAGGGCGATACCGTCGTCGTCCAATCCGTCTGGTCGGTGATTATTTCGGKKGKCRKRSGCGATATTGTCTCGCTGGTTGTGCTGCTGGGGGTGGCTGTGTCGATCGACTGGCTCTGGGCCGCGGTGGCGATCATTGGCGCCCCCTTACTGGTGTTGCCAGTCTATATCCTGCAACGCTACATAAGGCGAAAATCCAACCAGATGCGGATCAGCGCTTCCGAGCGCTCCACCCGTCTGGACGAAGTATTCCACGGCATCAACCCGATCAAACTGAACCTGCTGGAACAATACCAGCTGGGCCGCTTTACCAGCATCATCGACCGGATCGTATTAGCCGAAATCAAAACCGCCGCGGGCCGCGCGATGATTCCCTCGATGATCGACATCATCACGGGCATCGGCTTTTTCGGGGTGCTGATGGTTGGCGGCCACGACATTATCTCGGGCGAAAAAACCGTCGGCCAATTCATGAGCTTCTTCACCGCGATGACGCTGGCGTTCCAACCGATGCGCCGCCTTGGCTCCATCGCCGGTATCTGGCAGGTCGCCGCCGCCAGTCTGGAGCGGCTTTACCGGCTGTTTGACGAAAAACCCACAATCATATCCCCCGCCGAACCCGCCGCCCCCGTGGCCGCAGGCAATACCACGCTGGAACTTACCAACGTGACCTTTGCCTATGACGACACCCCTGTTCTGAACGCCACAACCCTGATTGCCGAATCTGGCAAAACCACCGCCCTTGTCGGCGCATCGGGGGCTGGCAAAAGCACCATCTTCAACGTGCTGACCCGCCTTGTTGAACCACAATCGGGCAGCACCACCATCGGCGGCACCGTGATCAACCAGCTGGACCTGTCCGATTTGCGCGGCATGTTCTCGGTGGTGACCCAGGACGCGCTGCTGTTTGACGAGACTGTCCGTGAAAACATCCTGCTGGGCCGCACCGATGTCACCGAGGCCGCACTCAAAGATGCGCTTGATGCCGCTCACGTCACCGACTTCCTCGAAAAACTGCCAAACGGTCTGGACAGCCCCGCCGGCCCGCGCGGCTCCAACTTGTCCGGCGGCCAACGCCAGCGCGTCGCTATTGCCCGCGCGATTTTGCGCGACACCCCGATCCTGCTGCTGGACGAGGCCACCTCGGCACTCGACGCCCACTCCGAGGCCGTGGTGCAAAAAGCACTGGAACGCCTGTCCAAAGGACGCACCACACTGGTCATCGCGCATCGCCTGTCGACCATCCAGTCCGCCGATAAAATCGTGGTGATGGAACGTGGCCGCGTGGTCGACCAAGGCACCCACGAAGAACTGCTTGCAGGTGGCGGCATCTACGCCGACCTGCACCGCCTGCAATTCAAGGAAAACGCCCCGATCGGCGGGCGTAATCCGCTGGACCCAACCAATGGCGGCACAGCAATCGGCACATCCCTAACCGACGCCGCCCCCAAACCGGGTCTCTTCACCCGCTTCGCCCAACGCTGGTTCGGGCGGTAAGGGGTGGGATGGGAAACATTTGATCAAACAATCAAAGGGCGGGAATGGTGCAGGTTTCCCGGACGCCCCGCGCGTGGTTTGAGTGACGCGGATCGTTGCTTGGCGTCGGGGAAGCGCTCAAGCGGGAAATTGCGGGGTTGGTCTTGGTGGGTCAGTTGTCGTTATGGGGATTTGTGAGGCGTGCGTGCCTTGGTTCTGCTCCCTCGCACGAGGATCTGGGAGTTCCAGGTGGCGAACTGAGCAGGTGGTTTGCAGTCTTTTGGTCGATATGTGCCGAACGCCATGGCGTGTGGCGGCTGTGGCGGCTGTGGCGCAGCCGTTGCATGGATGGGCGCATACGTATGGGACCGCAGGTAATGTAGCATGCGGCTGAGGGTGTAGTTTTTGATGTGCAGGGCGCGCATTTCATACTGCGGCCCTGGCTGGTGTTGGCGGTGYTCTGGGGTGCTGTGCYGGYGCGATTGTGYCGATGATGACCNAGCCGTCCACCGCAACATGGACAAGGCAGKSCRAGGACACGGGGCGGCTCATCGGTATCKCCGRTGCTGTCGTCATTGGCGCGWTCMSGGTYYGGSKYTTTRGCCCCGAGCAAGCGTCTGATCCGCGCAATATTGGCGGCGCGGTTGCCATTACCATAGAATCCGTAGTGACGGATGCGGCGTTGGCCCCTTGGCAGCACATGGAGCAAGAACCTGCGGATGAACCCGTCCTTAGCTAAGGTCATGGTGGTGTGTCGGCCGGGACCGTTTACACGGTAGTCCTTGATGCGGAAGGTGACGCGTGGTCGTCCATACGGATCAAACGACTGTTGGATATTGCCACCCTGTGCGTATAGCGCGACAGGTATGCCAATACGGCTTTAGGTCCGGTGAAGGGTTCCTTGGCATAGACCACCCAGTCGATTTTGCGTAGAGGTTCGAGGAAATCGTTGAACGCAGTCTTGTCAGCAAGATTAGCGTGACTGCCAAAGAAATGCAGTTTACCGGCATCATGCAGCTTGGCCAGCCCTTCCAGAATGAGACACCGGTACAAGCGTGAAAGCACGTGCACGGACAGGAAGAAATTCTTGCGAGAGGCAATCCATTTTGAGCCATTCTGTGACAACCCACCGCAGGGCACGATCATATGGACGTGGGGATGGTGCGTCATCGCTGAGCCCCAAGTGTGAAGCACTGACGTGATGCCGACCCGAGCACCAAGGTGCTTTAGGTCAGCTGCGATCTTGATCACCGTGTTGGCACTTGCCCGCATCAGCAGATTGTAGAGCTCGCGTTTGTTCTGGTGCGCGATGTCGGCGATAGGTTTGGGCAGGGTGAAGACAAGGTGGAAGTATCGSRYSKRYMSYRRCWMWGGWRMSWRWYYSAYCWYMKGWRYWKKMKWRRYYTRRTCSRYSCKWMWSYRNCGAARRMGCMYRACWMYRRKRACAWTTWCCRARSRYYWRWKWKWMSARCTAAATTCGTGGAATTTGGCCACCATTTTGCATCAAAGTTTTGCGACTCTTAAGCATTTGAAATCATTCATTCCAAAATGGCGTTGCAAAAAGGTAGGGTTTTACAACGTAATTCGATTGATTTTGCTAAATTGTGCAACTTGGCCGAAATCACACGTTCGGGCCGATTAGGCCATTTACGCATCTTTTCGGCAACATCCAATAATGCTATGGGAAGGTCAAAATATTGTTTTCTCTCTACGCTATTAAACACGGGCGGCTTTTCAAGTTCAGTGCGCTCGGCAGCTGACAGAATATTCATTCTTGGCATGGGGATTCCGTAAAAGTTGTTATTGAAAAAACGAACGTTTATAGAGTCACATATCTTTGATGAAAAACATTGTTAAATGCCCAATGTTCATTACAATAAAAATAAGATCATCACCTTTTCATTAAATGTTGAACATATGCACCAAAAACAGCCCCAAAAAACCATTGGTTATCTCCGTGTCTCAACGGATCGTCAGGACCTGGAGAAAAACAAAGCCGACATCCTAAGTTTTGCCAATCAAGCTGA
>NVTS01000072.1 GCA_002732995.1 Marinosulfonomonas sp.
GAGTGCTCCATGGAGAAAATCCTTCCTAAAATCCAAAACCTACAGACGGAATCGCAGATCAAGGCAAGGAGCGGAAGGTGGGGGCGGGACAACGCTTACGATGAATTGATGGGAGAGCCGTTTTCAAAGACGCCTAAGCTTGCGGTTATTGAGCATCCAGACTTTTGGGCGCTGGCAGAATTGCGTGGGGATGAATTTCACATTCGGATCAGCACGGGCGTTGTTGCGGCTATTTCTAACCTTTGGGCTGATGCCCTGACAAACGAAACATTGTGCAAAGATGGGATCAACGCCAAGGCCAAGCTGACGCCACAATGCATGATGCCCGCAAGGAAAGCCGCAAGCTGGATAAGCAAATCGAAGGCTTGCTGGATCGGATTATCACCACCTCAAACGGCTCAGTGATCTTGGCCTATGAAAAACGCATTGAAAATCTGGAACGTGAAAAACTGGTTTTAAGTGAAAAGACCAAAAACAATGCCAAATCTACGCATAGCTTCACCGAAATGTTCGAACTATCTTTAGAGTTTATCGCAAACCCTTGGAAACTATGGGCTTTGGGCCCCTTAACCCTCAAGAGAACCGTGCTAAGACTGGCATTTGCAGAGCAAATTTCCTACTCCCGCAAAACAGGACTTCGAACGCCGCAAGTGCCTGTTCCATTTGAATTTTTTGGGTTATCTGATGAAAAATGTAAAATGGTGCACCCGACACGATTCGAACGTGTGACCCCCTGATTCGTAGTCAGGTACTCTATCCAGCTGAGCTACGGGTGCTAACCAGTCGTCGATTTAGCGGTCTGCGCGATGGTTTGCAAGGGGAAATCACGCTTCTAACGTATCTAAATCGACTTCACCCTTGGGCAGACAGATTGCAAACTCGGTGCCATCGCTGTCAGTCTTGCGCAACTCAAGCACACCGCCATGGCCGCGCACCAGTTCCGCCGCAATCGACAGACCCAGACCAGAGCCACCTTTGCGCACCCCGCCCTGAAACGGGGTAAACAAATGCTCGCGGGCTTTGGGGGGCAGGCCGGGGCCGGTATCGATGATGGTGATCCACCAGTTGTCTTCATCCTCACGGGCACGAATTGAGATTTCTCCGCTTTTGCCCGTGGCGACAATCGCTTGTCGTGCGTTGCGCACAATATTCGAGATCACCCGATACAGCTGTTCGGGATCGGCCCGAATAATCATTTCGGCAGGAATATCCTCACTATAGCTGATGTCATAGCCCTCGACGGCAAGCCGTTCACCATCGATCACATCGTCCACTATGCCCGTTAGCGCCATACGGGTCAGCGCGGGGGCCGCCTCTTCTGCTTTGCCAAAGGCCAATGTGCTTTCACACAGGTTGACCGCGCGTGAAATTGAATTCACCAGCTTGGGTGCGGCCCGCTGCACCATCGGATCATCAGAGCCTTCCATCCGGTCAACGAACAGCTGTGTGGTGGTCAGGATGTTGCGCAAATCATGGCTGATTTTGGCCACCGCCCCGCCCATTTGCGCGAGATGTTCCTTTTGTTTTAGCGATCCGGTCAATTGCGTCTGCATGGATTGCAGAGCCTCTTCTGCCTCGCGCAATTCCAGCACGCTTGCCGATGGCACGATGATCCGGCGCAGATCTTCTGGGGCCTCGGCATAGGATTTTATGTGTCGCACCACACGGTGGATCGGCTTTAACAAAAATCCACGCACAGCCAGAAATAGCAAAATTGCAGTGACCACCGAAATGACCGCCGACAGTTTCAAAATATTCAGCCCGTATTCGATCATTGCTGCGCGCAGGGGCATTGTGTTCATCGTCACCTCGATCAGCAGGCCTGCACCGCGCACCGGCTCGCCCATCACCCGGATCACCCGTTCCTCAGTATCCCAGAGCCGCCATAGCGCATCACCAATTAATTTGGCAGGTTGCGGTTCTCGTAGATCATAGGTGGAGTAAACCGCGTCTGGCAAAGGCGACGACAGCATCAACTGTCGCATATCATCGCGGCGCAGCACCACATTATAGACGCCCGCATTTTGCAGCAGCTCGGCCTCCAGCGCATCATCGATCATATCGTCCGCCAACAGCGCCAGCGACGCGATCTGGGCCTTTTCCAGCCGCAGCAGCAGGTAATCCTCGCGGAACCGCGCCACGGATGGCACAAAGATCATCACCTCGGCCAGCATGACAAAAACCGTCGTCAGGATCATGAATCGACCAGAGAGCGAATTTGGAAACATTTCAGTCCTTTTCAGTGGTGGGTCAATGCCGAATTACGGCAAGAACTTTTGAACAAAACCAACCACACGTTTGACGTTAGCACTTTCAAACAGCCGTGGGGTGAAATATGCGCCTGCCGCGCGTTTATTCACCTCGCCCACCGTCGGGTAAGGTAGAACCGTCGCGGCAATCGCACCCATCTTCATATTGTTGGCCAGCGCCATCGCCCACAGGCCGATCAACTCGCCCGCAGACGGCCCTGCAATTGACGCGCCCACAGGCCGTCCCTTAACCACCATCACCTTGATCAGCCCCTTGGCCTTGCCCTCGGCAATCAAGCGGTCGCTACCTGCGAAATCAAACCGGACAACCTCGAGCTTGCCGCCGTGTTTTTCACGCGCCTGCGCCTCGGTCAGCCCAACCTGCGCCAGTTCAGGGTCGGTATAGGTCGCCCACGGGATATGCGCGACCTTGGCTTTGGATGGCAGGCCGAACAGCATGGATTTGATCACGACACCGGCGTGATACCCCGCGACATGGGTGAATTGCAGCCCGCCAGCCACATCGCCCACCGCGTAAACCCGCTGGTTGGTGGTGCGCAGATTGTCCCCGACCTTGACGCCAGTGCGGTGGTGCTCAATGCCAGCAGCATCCAGATTTAGACGGTCAATATTGGGTTTACGACCCACCGCCATCAACAGATGCGTGCCTTTGAACACACGGCCATCCTGCGCCTCGATTTCAATCGCGCCCTTCTTGCCGCGCACCTCCTTGGCCATCGCATCCTCGGCTATCTCGATGCCCTCGGCCCGCAGGTTGTCCAGCACGATTGCGGCCATTTCAGGGTCGTCCTTGCCCATCGCCTTCATGCCCTCGATCACTGTTACCTTGCAGCCCAGCCGCCGGTGCGCCTGCGCCATTTCCATGCCGATGGGGCCACCGCCAACCACCAGCAGGTGCCTGGGTTTGCTGCGGTTGTCGAAAATGGTTTCGTTGGTGTCATAGGGCACGTTTTCCAGCCCCGGAATTGGCGGCACAAACGGCGACGATCCCGTGGCAATCACAAACCGTCGCGCGGTGATAATAGTATCGCCCGCCTGCACTTCGGTTGGCGAAAGAAAACTGCCATACTCCGCAATCACATTCACACCCAGCCCTTCGAACCGCTCGACACTGTCATGCGGAGCGATGGTATCAATCGCGTTGCGCACATGATCCTTGGCCTTGCCAAACGCCATACCCATCTTGCCAGCAGCCAGCAGCGCCTTTGACGGCACACAGCCATAATTCAGACAATCACCGCCCATCTTGTGCCCTTCCAGCAGAACCACGCTTGCGCCCATCTGTACCGCGCCTGATGCAATCGACAAACCACCCGACCCTGCACCGATGATGCAGATATCCGTTTTGATGTTTTTCATTTACTTAATTCCTATTTCCGGATCAGTTTCAGCAGCATTGGCAATGCGGCCAGCGCACACAGGCCAAGAATGGGCAGAAGGATTTGTGGCTCGAATATGATGCCGAAATTCGGGGTTTCGCCACGGGCAAACACATCACCCAGACCCGCCCCGACAGATGTATAAACCACCGCGCCAGGGATAATCCCCAGAAAGGTGGAGATCACAAAGCGGTACAACGGCACGCCGACCATCGCGGGCACCAGATTGGCCACAAARAAMSRYAYARYMRGYMYSMGCCGGATTAAAAACAGCATCGACCACTGGTTTTCATCAATCCCGTCCTTGATCTTTTTCACCGCCCCCTCGCCCGCCTCCATCTTGGCCGCCAGTTTCTCGCCCAGCCCCCAGCGGGCGGCCATAAAAATCAGCGTCGCACCTGTGGTCGCTGCCATAATGTTGAACAAGGATCCGGGGAAGGTGGCAAACAGGAACCCGCCGGTGATCGAGGCAATCGCCGCCCCCGGCAGCGAGAAGGTAACGACCGTGATATAAGCCGCCATAAACACCRGCACGGTGACCACATAGTTATTATCCCGAAACGCAATCAGCGCCTCGCGGTTGTCACGCAGCGCCTCGAACGACAGATAGTCGCGCAGGGTAAATGCGCCGATCACCGCCGCTGTGAAAATAGCAATCAGCGGCAAATACCGCATCATCCCGCTTTTCTGTGTGTCTGTCATGTCACTCATCTTGCCTTTTCCATTGCCGTGCCCCGTTGCAACACAACATGCAGGCAAGCGCTGCAAATAAGTAGCCCGATCACGCCGCCTTGATCACTGGTGATGGGATGTTTCACTTTACTCGGGGGTTTTGCCCTTTATTGAAACATATCAACCGGACAATTGCCGGATTTGTTGCACTTTTGGTGCGATTGACGAATTGACTTACCCCCGACAACCCCCTAAATGACGGACTTCAAGCATTTTTGGCCTACGAATCCTTTATGGGTGCAGGTCATATCAGACACGCTATAAACGGAGACGGGCGATGAAACGCACATTTCAACCATCTAACCTTGTTCGCAAACGCCGCCATGGCTTTCGCGCACGCATGGCAACCAAAGCTGGCCGCAACATCCTGAACGCACGTCGTGCCAAAGGCCGCGCCAAACTCAGCGCCTAAGCGCTGCCAGCTAGGTAAAACAATATGACACCGCCGAAGGCACCCGTGGTAGGCAATACGCCAGACACCACGCGCGGGCCATCGGCGGTTTGCGTTTGTCTGGTCACTCTGACCAAACGCGCCGATTTCCTGCGGGCATCAAAGGCAGTGCGCAAAGCGACCAAGGGGTTGGTTCTGCAAGCCCGCAAGCGCAAACCCGATGAAACTGACCCCGATCTGATCCGCGTCGGTTATACCTGCTCCAAAAAGGTAGGCAATGCCGTGAAACGCAACCGTGCCAAGCGCCGCCTGCGGGCGATTGTGCGCGAGGTAATGCCCACGCTGGGCCATAAGGGCTGGGACTACGTGCTGATCGGTCGCGCTGGTGCAACCAATGATCGTGCCTATATAGAGTTGGTCAATGATCTGACATACGCGCTCACCACCATCCACGGACCCGCCAAATGACCCCGCTCGCCCACATCGTCGCCCTGCCCGTGCGCGCCTACCGCTTGCTGTTTTCACCGTGGGTTGGCAACTCTTGCCGCTATCAGCCAACCTGTTCGGCCTATGCAATGGAAGCGCTGGAAAAACACGGCGCCATCAAAGGCGCATGGATGGCCGCCAAACGGGTGGGCCGTTGCAACCCGTGGGGCGGCTGCGGCTATGACCCGGTCAAAGGCACCGATTGTGACCATGATCACAGCCAGCACTAGATCATAGCCAACGTGGTTACCCGCTTAATTACCTTCATAGGTATTTTTACTGATCAGGGTCCATGTCCCCTCGCCCAATCCCGCGAACCAAGCACTTGATCCAGCCCCGATTGGAACCGAATCCAGACCATCAGACGGGATTTCCAGCACGCCATAAGGGGTCGGGTCGTCCGAATACAAGCCGATCGCACGGCCTTTCCATTTAACTATGCCCTTGGCCGCACCCAGAAAATCACCGGGATTGCAGCGCCAATCCTGTTTGTCGTCATTCACAGATATAACGAACCGCAATCTGGCTGTTTTTCCCTTTGCCTCTAATTGCATTGTATAGCTGCTGATTTCGTTCATAGTCTTCACCTCATCATTGGATGATCTATGGATTAATTATAATAAATAGTCTGCCGTTTCAGCTATGATATGCATCAAACGCTGCGCCGCCCAATGCTATGGCAGCACGCATTTCAACCCGCCAATTTACAACACCATATGCAGCATCTATGTAAGCGACGATCAGGGTATCATTTCAAGGGCGCATAGCATGGACGACATCCACCCCCTATTCTTTGGTGCCCCTTCAACCACCGAGTTCAAGAAACTGCGCAAACGCATTGTGCGTCAAGCCCGCGAGGCGATTGACCAATACGGTATGGTCGAGCGCGGCGCGAAATGGCTGGTSTGYCTGTCGGGTGGCAARGACAGYTAYACSCTKYTGGCSGTGYTGYATGAATTGMARTGGCGCGGWCTGCTGCCGGTSGAWYTGMTSGCYTGYAATCTGGATCAGGGCCAGCCGAATTTCCCTGCCACTGTGCTGCCCAAATTCCTGAAAGAAATGCAAGTGCCGCACCGGATCGAATACGAGGATACCTATTCCATCGTCATGGACAAAACGCCCGAGGGGCGCACTTTTTGCGCCATGTGTTCGCGCCTGCGCCGTGGCAACCTGTATCGCATTGCCCGCGAGGAAGGCTGTAGCGCCATTGTGCTGGGTCACCACCGTGACGACATTCTGGAAACGTTCTTTATGAACCTGTTTCACGGAGGACGCTTGGCCACCATGCCGCCAAAACTGCTCAATGAGCAGGGTGATCTGTTTGTCTATCGCCCGCTGGCCCATGTGGCCGAAGTGGATTGCGATAAATTCGCCCGCGCGATGGAATATCCGATCATCCCCTGCGATCTCTGTGGCTCCCAAGACGGGCTGCAACGCCAACAGGTCAAGGCGCTGCTGGATGGCTGGGAGAAAAACGCGCCTGGTCGTCGCCAAGTGATGTTTCGCGCCCTGATGAACGCACGGCCCTCGCACCTGCTGGACCCGAAACTGTTTGATTTCGCCGGTCTGGTGCGTGACCCTGACACATTTGATGAAAATGCAATGCAAATTCCTGACCTGAATTAATAATCCGATGACCTTAGGCTAGTAGCGTCCTGCTGAATCTGTATGGCCCGCCATGCACAGCACAAGGATGCCGCTCATGGCTGGACTGCCCGCCGCCCAATTTCGCCGAAACCTACGCGCTATCATCAACGGCCCGCAGGCATTGGCGTTTATTCCTGCCATCACGCTGGGCGGGTTTTGGCTGGGCGGGGAAACTGCATTGCTCGGTATTGCCCTGATGTTGCCCGCGTTTATTGCCCTTCTTGGCGGAGCTGGCCCTGTGCCGCAGATGCCTGTGCAAAACGGGCTGAACGGTCTGGGGCAGCGCGAAACTATTGATAATACGCTGGAGCAGTTCATGCTGGCTTGCAGCCACAGCGGGCTGAACACCGCCGCTTTGGTGGTTGAGCTGGATGATTACAACGCCCTCGTTTCCCGATTGGGCCATAAGGCATGCAATGACATTTTGCACCGCACCGCCGACCAGATGCGCGGTGTTCTGCGCGATCAGGATGTGGTTTCGCGCCTTGACGGGGCGGTTTTTGCAATCGCGCTGGCCCCGGTCCGGCGTGCCGATCTTGAATCATTAATTCAGGTTGCGGCCCGCCTGCAAGACGCGGTGAGCCGACCTATCAGCCTTGATGCAACCACGGTTTATGTGTCTTGCTCTGTCGGGTTCTGCCTGGGCTCTCGCGCCCCGACCCTTGCGGGCGAAACCATGCTCGAGGCGGCTGAACACGSCCTGTATGAGGSTCGGCTGAACGGCCCCAGCGCGATCCGCAGCTATTCCGCCGAAATGCAAAGCCACGCCAAGATTCAGCATGACCTGATAGAAGAGGTCAGCGCGGCGTTGGAAAACGGGCAAATCCTGCCCTGGTTCCAACCACAAGTCTCGACCGATACAGGCAAGGTTACCGGTTTTGAGGCACTGGCACGCTGGAATCACCCAGAACGCGGCATAATCCCGCCCTGTGATTTCCTGCCCGCAATTGAACAGGCAGGCCTGTTTGAGCGGTTGGGCGAAGTGATCCTGTATCAGTCTCTTACCTCATTGAAAAAATGGGACGAAAGCGGGCTTTCAGWGCCGCAAGTCGGGGTGAATTTCTCGAGTGCCGAGCTGCGCAATCCAAAGCTGGTTGATAAAATCCGTTGGGAGTTGGACCGCTTTGATCTGGCCCCCGAACGCCTGACCGTTGAAATCCTTGAAACCGTTGTCGCCTATATGGGCGATGATATTATCACCCGTAACATAGCAGGGCTGGCAACGCTCGGCTGTGCGATTGATCTGGATGATTTCGGCACCGGCCACGCCTCTATCGCCAATATCCGCCGTTTTGCGGTTGGCCGGATCAAAATTGACCGTTCTTTCATCATGAAAGTCGATACAGACCCCGAACAGCAACGCATGGTCTCCGCCATTCTGACAATGGCCGAACAGTTGGGTCTTGAAACCCTTGGTGAAGGTGTTGAAACGGTCGGCGAGCACGCAATGCTGGCACAACTGGGGTGCGGCCACATTCAGGGCTACGGCCTAGCTCGGCCGATGCCGTTCGAGGATACGCTGGAATGGATGCGAAAACACCACGAAAAACTGGCCAAGACACCGAAAATCGGGCGCAAGGCAGGGTGAATTCATTTGCCATAATACCTTAAATTACAGGAAAACCGCTTGACCTTTCCCCCCCTGCGCTGTTGAAACACTGAGACCAATTTCAGTGACAGGGTGTCCCACAATGGACGATCAAAACAAGAACCTAATTCTTGCCGTAGTGCTTAGCGGTATCGTGATGTTGGTGTGGAGCGTCTGGTTTCAGCCACCGCCCCCACCGGTTGACTTGACCCTGCCGCCATCCACCGCGCAAAACGCTGATGGCACAAGCGTTGCCACGCCCCCTTCAGTTATTGCACAAGACAGCACCACCGCCCCCATAGCGCCGACCAATTCCCACGCCGAAGCGCTGGAAAAAGCGCCGCGCATTACTATCGATACGGTCAAACTTGGCGGTTCGATCTCGCTGCTGGGCGGGCGCATTGATGATCTTGAACTTAAAAACTACCGTGAAACGCTCGATGATGATTCCCCGCTGGTCACGCTCCTGTCTCCTTACGGCAAAGAAAAACCCTATTATGCTATTTATGGCTGGGCGCCCGCAGGCGATCTGCCTGCCGATGCCGTGCCCGGTCCAAACACCCTTTGGTCGCTAGAGGCGGGCACAACCCTGACCACCGAGACCCCCGTAACCTTGCGTTGGGACAATGGCAGCGGCCTGACTTTCCAGCGCACAATCTCGATTGATGAACATTACCTGTTCTCGATCAGCCAATCGGTTGAAAACACCACTAATGCCACCCGCCGCCTGTTCCCATACGGCATCGTTGCGCGTTACGGCGAGCCTGACACGATTGGCTTTTTCATCCTGCATGAAGGCGTCGTGCGGATGTCGGATGGCGAGTTGGAAGAAATCAATTATGACGACATGCCGGATCTGGACTTTGTTCAGGCCGAGGGCGCAAACGCTGATTTGATACAGGTTGAAAACGAGGGTTGGGTTGGCTTTACCGACAAAAACTGGATGACAACCATCATCCCTGCCGCTGGTCAGAAATTCACCTCAGTCGCGAAATACATCCCGGGCAGCGACATCTACACCACCGAAGCCCGTATGCCGATCCAGACGGTCGAACCAGGCGCAACCGCCACCGTTGAGACCCGCCTGTTTGCCGGTGCGAAAGAATGGGAAGCCATCCGCGACTACGAAAAAATAGGAGGCATCACCGGCTTTCTGGATTCGATCGATTGGGGCTGGTTCTTCTTCCTGACCAAACCGATCTTCTGGCTGCTGCACACGTTGAATGGTTTCATCGGGAATATGGGTTTTTCGATCATCGCCCTGACCATCATCATCAAGGCCGCCCTGCTGCCGCTGGCCTATAAATCCTACGTCTCGATGGCCAAGATGAAAACCTTGCAGCCCGAAATGGAAGCGCTAAAAGAGCGCTGCGGCGACGACAAGCAGAAAATGCAAAAAGAAATGATGGCGCTCTATAAAAAGGAAAAGGTGAACCCGGCCGCCGGTTGTTTGCCGATCCTGATGCAAATCCCGATCTTCTTTTCGCTCTATAAGGTGATCTTTGTCACGCTTGAGTTGCGCCACGCCCCGTTCATCGGCTGGATCCGCGACCTGTCAGCCCCTGACCCATCATCACTCCTGAACCTGTTTGGCCTGCTGCCCTTTGCAGCGCCTGAACCCGGCTCGATACTGGCACTTATCGGGATTGGCGTGATGCCGATCCTGCTGGGTATTTCCATGTGGCTACAGCAAAAACTGAACCCGACACCAACCGATCCTACGCAAAAAATGATCTTTGCCTGGATGCCGTGGGTGTTCATGTTCATGCTGGGCAGTTTTGCATCGGGTCTGGTGCTCTACTGGATCACCAACAACGCCGTCACCTTTATCCAGCAATATACGATTATGCGCTCGCAAGGGGCAAAACCCGACGTGTTTGGCAACATCAAGGCTGGCTTCAAGAAAAAGATGAAGGGCGATAAGTGACCGGAACCCTCACCCATATCTGGCGCCACCCGATCAAGGCGCATGGGGTCGAGGCGTTAAAAACTGCCAGTTTGACCGCAGGTAAAACCCTGCCGTGGGATCGCGTTTGGGCGGTGCCGCACGAGGCCGCCAAACTCGATGGCAGCAACTGGGTGCGTTGCTCAAACTTTTCGCGCGGGGCCAAGGCACCATCGCTGATGGCCATTCGCGCCACGCTGAATGAGGCAACGCGAACCATCATGCTGACGCACCCGGATCTGCCTGACATCACCTTCAATCCGGACACCGACAGCGCCAGATTTCTGGCTTGGGTCAAGCCCATTATGCCAGCGAGCCGCGCCGCATCTGCCGGTATCATCCGTGCGACCGCCCAGGGCATGACCGATTCAGATTTCCCCTCGATCAGCATAAACAGCCACGCAACCAACAACGCGATTGGCGAAAACCTGGGCTACGAGCCTTCGCCACTGCGTTGGCGTGGCAACCTGTGGTTTGACGGACTGGAACCATGGAAAGAATTTGACTGGGTCGGTAAACGTGTGCGCATCGGCGCAGCCGTGCTTGATATCAAGGAGCGCATTACCCGCTGCATGGCCACGACCGCAAACCCCAACACGGGGCTACGTGATGCGGACACGCTGGGCGCATTGCAGGAAAACTGGGGCCACCAACAATTCGGTGTTTACGGCGTCGTCGTGACCTCCGGCCAGATCGCCATTGGCGACAAGTTCGAGGTGCTGTAATGGAAATTCCCTTCGTAACCGCCGAAGAACCGGACCGTGAAGCCAAGGAACGCGGCCGCAAGCTGTTTGCGGGCAACACCGAATTCCTAAAAGGCGTGGTGGCAATGGACGGTCTGCCCCCCGCCGACCGGCTCGAGGTTTGCTTTGCTGGCCGTTCCAACGTCGGAAAATCAACGCTGATCAACGCCCTGACGGGGCGCAAGGGGTTGGCGCGGGCGTCCAACACCCCGGGCCGCACGCAGGAAATAAACTATTTCACCACCCTGAACGGCCCGTTTCTGGTCGACCTGCCCGGCTATGGCTACGCCAACGCGCCGATCCCCGTGGTGGAAAAATGGCAGCGGTTGTTGAAATCCTACCTGTCAGGCCGCCAAACCCTGCGCCGTGCTTTCGTGCTGATTGACGCACGCCACGGAGTGAAAACGGTGGACGAGGAAATCCTGACGCTGTTGGATCGTGCCGCCGTCACGTTTCAAGTGGTGCTGACCAAGGCCGACAAAGTGAAAGACAAAGACCGCGCCGCCGTGTTGAAACAAGTGCGCGAAGCGGTGACAAAACACCCCGCTGCCTACCCTGAACTAATCCTGACCTCGTCGGAAAAAGGCGAAGGCATCGCCATTTTGCGCACAATCATTGCTGATCTGGTTTAACCCGCAGCTCATCAAGCTTGACAGATTTCTTCGCTAAAGACAGACGCACCCGTAAGGGAGCGGCGAGCGGCCAAGCGCACTAAACGTGCTGCGCCCCGTTCACTTCGATCTCGGTGCCCGATATGTAGGACGACGCATCCGAACATAGAAAATAGATCGCCGCCGCCACTTCTTCGGGTTGCCCCAACCGGCGCATTGGCAGCTGTTCCACAATCTTGTCGGTGCCTTCGCTTAAGATTGACGTTTCCACCTCGCCCGGCGCAATCGCGTTCACTCGCACACCCATCGGCCCAAAATCATACGCCATTTCGCGGGTCAACGCCGCCAGTGCCGCCTTGGAGGTGGCATAGGCCGCGCCTGCAAACGGATGCACCCGTGATCCGGCAATCGAAGTCACATTCACCACGGACCCTTTGGCAGCGGCCAGTTCATCCTTCAGGCCACGCGCCAAAACGACGGGGGCAAAGAAATTAACGTGGAACACATGCCCCCAAGACATCAGGTCGGTATCAATCGTGTTCAGTCGCTCACCATTCGGCCCCTTAGGCGWAATCCCCGCATTATTCACCAACGCATCCAACTGCCCATCCAGTTTTTCGCGGATCAATTCTATGGCCTCAATGGTTTTGCGCGGGTCCGCCAGATCAATCTCGACATGGTTATCCTGCCCGCCACCCCACGGGCATTCGTCGGGAAACGGGTTGCGAGAACAGGTGATCACCCGCCAGCCCTTGGCACTGAAATACTGCACTGTCGCATGGCCAATACCCCGGCTGGCACCCGTCAACAGCATGGTCTTGCGTCGCTTGTTTTTCACCATTTCAGCCCCCGTTCATTGCGTGTCCAGAACCTAGGCCGCTAACTGGAAAAACACAATCCAATTGGCACAACCCTTGGCACAGCTTGCGCAAGCGATTAACAGGGTGGGTAACAAGGAACCCATGATGAAAAATCAAGACGCCATGCACCGTGATCGCACCGCCACCGCCCGCACTCTATCAGACGCTCTGCCATTGCTGCAACGCTATGACGGGGCGACGGTTGTGGTTAAATTTGGCGGCAACGCGATGGGAAATGACGATGACATGGACAGCTTTGCCCGTGACATCGTTCTGATGCAGCAGGTCGGGGTGAACCCGGTGATCGTGCATGGCGGCGGGCCGATGATCAATGACATGCTRRMSMRGCTGGRTATCAAATCCGAATTTGTMGACGGCAANSSSNGTGACCGATSMYGCCACCGTCGAGGTGGTGGAAATGGTGCTGTCGGGCCGCGTGAACAAGCGCATTGTCCAGGCGATCAATGCGCAGGGCGGCAAGGCCGTTGGCCTGTCGGGCAAAGACGCCAACCTGATGATTTGCGAGCAAACCAGCCCCGAGCTGGGCTTTGTCGGCACCCCCGTTGAAATGGACGCATCCGTGCTGCACACCCTGTTTGGCGCCGACACGATCCCGGTAATTGCCCCGCTTGGCGCAGGCCGGAACGGCGARACCTACAACATTAATGGCGACACGGCGGCGGGTGCAATCGCCACAGCCCTAAAGGCAGACCGGCTGTTGCTGCTGACCGATGTTGCGGGTGTTAAGGACGCATCAGGCAAGGTTCTGACTGAACTGACCCCGAAACATATCCGTGAACTGACAAACGATGGCACCGTCAACGGTGGCATGATCCCGAAAACAGAAACCGCATTAGCGGCGATCAAAGGCGGGGTGCGGGGCGTGGTTATTCTGGACGGGCGTGCGCCAAATGCCTGCTTGCTGGAGCTTTACACAGATCACGGAGCGGGCTCTCTGATTCGCGCGAAATAATCGTAACAAAATCTGACGTAAACGTGCATTGTAAAGATTTGCACCCGCGGTAGCCACGCGGTATTCCTTATCCCATGGAAAACGAAGCTCTCATCCGCCTTGGTGTCTTTCTGACGCTTTTTGTCATTTTTGCCTCGACCGAGGCACTGATGCCGCGCCGTGTGCGCAGCGAAACCCGCAAACGCCGCTGGTTCACCAACTGGTCGATCATTATCATCGATACATTGGCGCTCAGATTGATGGCCATCGCTTTGCCGCTGCTGGCTGTTGGCGCTGCTTATGACGCTGAACGGCTAGGTTGGGGGCTGTTTAATCAGGTGGACTGGCCCTCTTGGCTGGAAATCCTGCTGACCATCCTGCTGTTGGATTTTGCCATCTGGCTGCAACATCTGATCACCCATAAAATCCCGATCCTGTGGCGGCTGCACCGTGTGCACCACGCCGACCGCGATATTGATGTGACCACCGCCATCCGGTTTCACCCCGTTGAAATCGCCCTGTCGATGCTGCTGAAAATCGGGCTGGTTTACCTGCTCGGTCCTGCGGGGGTTGCGGTGATCCTGTTTGAAATCATCCTGAACAGCACCGCCATGTTCAACCACGCCAATATCAAACTGCCGCTAGCGCTGGACAGCATCGTGCGTCTGGTTCTGGTCACGCCCGATATGCACCGCGTGCATCATTCCGATCTACGTAGCGAGCATGACAGCAACTACGGCTTTTCCTTATCAATCTGGGACCGGATGTTCGGCACCTATATTGCCCAACCTAAAAAGGGCCACGACGACATGACCATCGGGCTGCAATGGCAGGATGACCGCCCCTCGAATCTGGCGTGGATACTGGCGCTGCCGTTCTTCAAAAAATGAGTTACGGCGCGCTATTCCTCTGAAGTGGTCCGGCTTTTCCGAACAGGTTTGCGTCTGAGTTAAAGTGTATCGTGTTTGGTTATCATGCCGCTTTCATCATTTCTTTATCTCCGAAGT
>NVTS01000073.1 GCA_002732995.1 Marinosulfonomonas sp.
TATGAAAAACCACAACAGAGCGGCAGAAACTCTTTGTATTATCAAAGAGTTACCCACCGCACTATTGTAGCCATTCAGAAATCGAGGTCCAGCCGCAACTCAATTGGCGGACGAAGAAAAACGCCTCTAATTGTAGCCATTCAGAAATCGAGGTCCAGCCGCAACCGAAGAATTGGACGAACTAAGCACCCCTACATTGTAGCCATTCAGAAATCGAGGTCCAGCCGCAACTTTGCGGTGTCGAACCCGTACCGCGTAGCGATTGTAGCCATTCAGAAATCGAGGTCCAGCCGCAACCGTCAAGCTATTACGGGCTATCTGCGCTTCATTGTAGCCATTCAGAAATCGAGGTCCAGCCGCAACTTGTGGTCTTTTTCAGACTGGAATACATCAATTGTAGCCATTCAGAAATCGAGGTCCAGCCGCAACTGATAACTCAAGCGCCCGTGTTTGTTCTGCATTGTAGCCATTCAGAAATCGAGGTCCAGCCGCAACTAAGTTCCGCTGGCTTCGAGTTTCCCCGTTATTGTAGCCATTCAGAAATCGAGGTCCAGCCGCAACTTTTTCTCATACGCTATGACCCCTGACCCATTGTAGCCATTCAGAAATCGAGGTCCAGCCGCAACCCAAGAAATTGAGGGACATAATCAACGCGAATTGTAGCCATTCAGAAATCGAGGTCCAGCCGCAACTAATTTCAGGGCCATCACCATTAACGATAAATTGTAGCCATTCAGAAATCGAGGTCCAGCCGCAACTATCTTCATCAAGCTAGTTATTCGCAAGGATTGTAGCCATTCAGAAATCGAGGTCCAGCCGCAACTCACGTGCTTTGCGCCACTCTTGCGCCATAATTGTAGCCATTCAGAAATCGAGGTCCAGCCGCAACTTATGATCATACCTAACCCTTGCCGAGGTTATTGTAGCCATTCAGAAATCGAGGTCCAGCCGCAACCACCATTGTCAAGGTAAACATCAACCACGCATTGTAGCCATTCAGAAATCGAGGTCCAGCCGCAACAGATAGCCTAAGCGGTATTTTCGACATGATATTGTAGCCATTCAGAAATCGAGGTCCAGCCGCAACAGTAGTCATCAACATGAAGATCAGCTGCATATTGTAGCCATTCAGAAATCGAGGTCCAGCCGCAACAGAAACCGTTTTTGTAACGGATACTGGGCGATTGTAGCCATTCAGAAATCGAGGTCCAGCCGCAACTCACAGGTTTATCGTGATCTGCCAACCTCGATTGTAGCCATTCAGAAATCGAGGTCCAGCCGCAACACAACCTGACCGCCACCGCGCGGGAAGAAGATTGTAGCCATTCAGAAATCGAGGTCCAGCCGCAACATAAGTGCTGTTAACGCCGCCACAACGCTAATTGTAGCCATTCAGAAATCGAGGTCCAGCCGCAACTAAGCCGCATTTGAAACCATGCGCATAATGATTGTAGCCATTCAGAAATCGAGGTCCAGCCGCAACTTGCCGCCTCGGCAGCAGCAATAAGTGAAGATTGTAGCCATTCAGAAATCGAGGTCCAGCCGCAACTATAGCGACTGCATACTGCCCAATTGTGAAATTGTAGCCATTCAGAAATCGAGGTCCAGCCGCAACTAGTCGGCACAGTTTCCGTTGCGCGGTCAAAATTGTAGCCATTCAGAAATCGAGGTCCAGCCGCAACTGCTGAACCGTATAAGTCCCAAGACCCGAAATTGTAGCCATTCAGAAATCGAGGTCCAGCCGCAACTCAACCGGAATACTCTCGCGCGCAAGCGACATTGTAGCCATTCAGAAATCGAGGTCCAGCCGCAACTGCTTGGAAGCCAGCCACGCTTTTGAGTTGAATTGTAGCCATTCAGAAATCGAGGTCCAGCCGCAACCAAGCATCTGACCTTGACCAAGTCGCGTTTATTGTAGCCATTCAGAAATCGAGGTCCAGCCGCRACTGAAGTCATCGAACAAAATATCAACAGGGCATTGTAGCCATTCAGAAATCGAGGTCCAGCCGCAACACTTATAGCGTGATGGTGCTATAAGATATGATTGTAGCCATTCAGAAATCGAGGTCCAGCCGCAACCCTCAAGGGATCTGGGTTGAGCTTGCAGAAATTGTAGCCATTCAGAAATCGAGGTCCAGCCGCAACWYWYMMATMRARMYRAWCAWAWWGGRRCWGATTGTAGCCATTCAGAAATCGAGGTCCAGCCGCAACWKMCWYAWMRRGACWRACMWRWRSGRWCYGATTGTAGCCATTCAGAAATCGAGGTCCAGCCGCAACNMMKATRSTTYGMKSMMWSRKCKCGGCNKGSATTGTAGCCATTCAGAAATCGAGGTCCAGCCGCAACKRWWWTGATGGACGGGGCTACAAACACATGATTGTAGCCATTCAGAAATCGAGGTCCAGCCGCAACCCATGCGCTGCCCAAGCCGTGTTGATGCAGAATTGTAGCCATTCAGAAATCGAGGTCCAGCCGCAACTGGCTGTCCTCTGACAATTTCAGGGTGCCGATTGTAGCCATTCAGAAATCGAGGTCCAGCCGCAACGTTGCCTGACGGGTTGCCTGAACGGTTGCCATTGTAGCCATTCAGAAATCGAGGTCCAGCCGCAACCAATACGGTGAGGAGATCGTCACACGTTGGATTGTAGCCATTCAGAAATCGAGGTCCAGCCGCAATAACACGTATCAGAGTAAGGGGGCTTAGTTTCAAATCAGCTTGATTGCTTGCAACATATCATCGGTATCCAGATGCAAACACGCCCGCCAAAGCGGTGTTTTGGTGTATAGACGTGGCGCAAGAAGATCGTCACCTTCGCGTGTTTCCTCAAGAAACCCTATCCAGCATAACGGACGAAGCACAGTGATGAATAACGAGCTTTTATACCAATGATACTCGCGATCAAATGTGCCCACTGTATCCTCAACACCGTAGAAAGTTTTAACCAAGTCGGATTCGGCCACACCGCTCTCTGCCTCAACATTGATCACATTCAAGAACACATCCCAGTTTCCAGGGGCAACATCGCCAAATCGGCTCATCTGACCATGATCGTATWGAAACAGAAAGATTTGGGCCAACTCGGCAAATAGCTTGCCAGGATTATTGGTAAGTGCTTTGGCCTTCACTGTCATCCGAAATGTGCCTTTGTATGGTCGGCCCAGCTTTGCCAATACCATCAAATCATGGATAACCATAACCGGCGGGACATCTTCTTCGTTCAACACTTTGTTTATGCGTAGCAATTTTGAAAGTTCGTATTCCGGCCAATCGTAGTGTTCCGCCGCCCAATGGGTGAATTTCCTGTTGAACGCTTTGGATTTGGTCAGGCCAATGCCATCATGTTCTCCAATATGTTGAAAGGTTCGTTGCATCGCAAACAGAAGGCGTGAGTGGGCGAGTAAATCAGGATTGCCATCTATGTTTTGAATATCGATCATCATGCGGAATTATACCGAATATTTCTGCCGCATGTATAGNCATCTTGGTTGGGTGGCCAGTCTTGCAAGCCCAGCCACCCTACTCCCAAAGGGAGCGTCGGTCAGGTGTTTTCTCTTTCATCCAACCTTTTCTGCAGCCAGTCCAGTATTTCACTTTCTACCCATCCCACTCTGTTGGGGCCAAGTTGTACCCGCATTGGGAATTTCCCGGCCTTTTCCAGACGCGCGACATGTTGCGGTGAATAAAGAACCAACTCCTTCAATTGGCGTTTTGAAATCATCCTCATCACGATATCTCCTCAGTTGAAGAGCATCGCGATGCCCAAGGTTACGACTATACCTAGGTGGCGCGACTGTATCGGCAGAAATCACGTTTGGCGAGAGTTGGCCGCTGATATGCAATGTTCAATCATGAAAACTGCTGCACAGTCTATTATTTTAGGTGGTCCAAAAGGTGGCCTGAATTCTTAAGGGTGATTATTATCCAATAATTACAATTGTTTAGAAAATTTAGTGGTGCCCGAGGCGAGACTCGAACTCGCACAATGTTACCATCGGGGGATTTTGAATCCCCTGCGTCTACCATTCCGCCACTCGGGCCACTACAGTGCTTAGTGTTTTCATATTTAACACAAATCACTAAGGCAGGTTCCTATAGTCGACGCCCACGCGCGTCCATAGGAAAATCGCCCTGCCCCGCTAAAACATCACCCCGACCAGCCACAGCGTGATCCCCGGGAACATTACCAGCACCACAACCCGCACCAGATCGGACATCACAAAGGGAAACACCCCCTGATAGGTTTTGATCATTGGCACGTCCTTGGCCATCGAATTGATGATAAACAGGTTCATCCCCACCGGCGGCGTAATCAGGCCCACCTCGACCACGACCAGCGCAAGGATGCCGAACCAGAGTGCGGTATCTTCGGCGCTCATTCCGAAATCCAGCACTTCAATGATCGGCAGAAAAATCGGAATTGTCAGCAGGATCATCGACAGGCTGTCCATGATGCAACCAAACACCAGATAGAATAGCAACATGATGGTCAGCACCACAAAGGGGCGAAACCCTTGGCCAAGGATCCATTCGGCCAGCTGTTGTGGGGCCTGCGTGGTGGCAAGGAACGAGTTGAACACCTGCGCGCCCAGAATGATCAGGAAAATCATCGCGGTGGCGTTGGCTGTCTCCAGCACCGAATCCTTAAAGCYGCGCCAATTCAGGCCGCCGGTCATCACCCCGTATAAACCCGTGGCAACTGCGCCCACGGCAGCCCCTTCGGTCGGCGAGAACAGCGCCTGAATGCCGGGTCGTGCCCAGTTCCAGTCGCCGGCAATACCGCCGATCACCAGCCCGAATATGATCACCACAGGCCAGACCCTGACAAGGGTTTTGAACCGTTTGCGGTAGGGAACGCGTGGTGCTGTGCCCGCCGAATTAGGGCGCACCCGCACATAGATCGCCACCGTCAGCATATAGCCAGCGGCGGCCAGCAATCCGGGGATCATCGCTGCCATGAACAGTTTAACGATATTTTGCTCGGCCAGCATGGCGYRRAYYWSYWSMRYSASMRAGGGCGGGATCAGGATGCCCAATGTGCCCCCTGCCGCCAGCACACCGGTCGACAGCGCGTCCGAATAACCGCGTTTGCGCATTTCCGGCAGGGCCACCTGCCCCATCGTGCTGGCCGTGGCCAAAGACGACCCGCAAACCGCGCCAAACCCCGCACAGCCGCCAACCGCCGCCATTGCAATGCCACCCTTGCGGTGGCCCAACCAGTCACTGGCCGCCTCGAACAGGGCCGAGGACATGCCCGATTTGGTAGCAAACTGCCCCATCAGCAAAAACAGCGGCACAATCGACAGCGAATAGCTGGAAAACGTGTCATACCCCAGCGTTTTCAGCAGCCCCAAGGTGGGTCCGGTTTTACCCAAAAACGCCCACATACCGAAAAATCCRGCCAGCCCCATGGCAATAGCAATCGGCACCCGCACAAAAATGGCCAGCAGCATTAATATAAAGGCAAGGATCGCAATTTCTAAACCGGTCATGGCTGATACTCCCGACCTTCCAAGGTCCAGTTCAGGCTGCGCCACATGGTGAACAGGCTGGTGATGAAAAATAACGCCGCCCCGACAAAGGCCAGTGAATACGGGATCCATATCGGCACGCTCAGCTCATAGGTGGTTTCGACAAAGAACGGCTTGGAACCCATTGATAAGACGTTGCGAAGCGTGTCCGATCCATAGGGCACTTTCTCGCCCAGCCCCAGCCAGAACCGCCAGACCAGCACACCGCTGGCCAGTGCGATCAGGCTGTCACCGACAAAGCCCAGAAAGGTCTGGAACCGCTGCGTTAGGCGCATGGTGAAAATATCGACCACCACATGGGCGCGCTTGAATTGGGCAAACGGCATGAAGGCAAAAATCGCAATGGCGCTGCCCATCTCGACAATTTCATAGTCGCCTTTGATCGGGCCAAGCCCCGCAGACAAAAAGAACCGCCCGATAATCGAGGCCACCGTCACCAGCGCAATCAGCGCCAGAATAAAGCCGCCGCCATAGGCCAGCGCCCTGGTGATTTTCTCAAGCCACCTGCCCACCCGCAGCTCGGCCGTTTTTGCCAATGCCATATCCATCCCCTGCCCTGTCTGCCTCTACACCGCTAAAATAGCGGGCCGCTTGTTCAACTCGTCAATCGTCATACCTGTTACCACTTTATAACGATCCGCAAAGGCTTGACATTCCATAAACGGCATCACCGTCTCGATATCGTCAAACCCTTCAGGGGCCCGTTCCGCCACAATGTCCAGCACCTTGTCCGGCCCGTCGCCGCGATTGGCCAGCACCACCGCGTTCACCGCCTTGCGCCGCACTATATCGTAAGCCTTTAACGCCCCCTGCCCGACCCCGTGATCACGTAATTCCCGCGCCAGAATGCGCGCGTCAATGATGCCCTGGGTGGCGCCGTTTGATCCGATCGGATACATCGCGTGCGCGGCGTCCCCAAGCAGGGTGACCGGCCCGAACGTCCATTGTGGCAGCGGGTTGCGATCCACCATCGGGAATTCCCATATGCCGTAAGCATCGCTAATCAGTTTGGGGATATCCAGCCAGTCAAATTTCATTTTGGCAAAGCGGTCAGCAAAATCGGCGCGTAGGCCTGTGCGGTTCCAGTCCTGCGCGAGCCAGTCGTAATCCGCAGGCAGGGTCAGGTCTGCAATCCAGTTGATCAGGCTGCCGCCATCCTCGGTATCACCAATCGGGTAGCAAACAAATTTGCAATCCTTGTCGCCCACCATCGCCATACTACGCCCCGTCAGAAACCGTGGCCCCTTGGTGATGCCGCGCCACATCATGGTGCCGCCCCAAACCGCGGGGCCTTCATCGGGGTAAAACCCGGCCCGCAAGCCTGAATTGATTCCATCAGCCGCGATCAGAACCGTGCCAGTTGCTGTGCTGGCCTGGCCGGATTTACGCATGTTCAGGGTGATCTCCACCCCCTCATCCACTTCGCGCCAATCCGTGACCGCCGCCCCCATGGTCAGCACATCCGCACCGGCCCGCTCGATCAGCGCCTCAAGCAGCGCCATTTGCAAGCCACCACGGTGGATCGAATATTGCGGCCAGTTGTTGCCCGCCATCGTGCCCCGCGGCTCGCGCCAGATTTCCTGCCCGTAAGCGTTGAAATAGCCGACCTCTTCAGTGCGTAGGCCCACCTTGTCCAGCTCGGCCTCAAGCCCCAGCTCGAACAACTCACGCGTCGCCAGGGATTGCAGGTTAATCCCGGCCCCCAGCGGGCGAATATCCTCGACCGTCTCGTATATATGAAACGGAATGCCCACCTGATGCAGACTAAGCCCCAGTGTCAGTCCGGCAATTCCGGCCCCTGCAATCAATACGGTCATCGCTCGTCCCTCCCAATAAAAAAGGCCCGAACAATAACGATCCGGCCTTTTCCAATTTCGTATAAGTTACCTAGTTGTCCGAATATTTCGCCACAAGCGCCTGTGCGTCGGCGACCATCGCCGCCCCGTCCAGACCTTTTTCAGTGACTTCGGCAATCCAGTCTGCCGTCAGCTTCTTGCCAATGGTGCGCAATTCACCCACAACCGCATCGTCCAGCGTGACAATATTGTTGCCCCGATCCATCACAACTTTTTCGCCGGCATCATCACCAACATCCATGCCACGCCCCGCCCAGCCGGATGTTTCCACACCCGTATTGGCATCAATCACCGCCTTCAGATCATCGGGCAGCGCGTTATAGCTGTCCTTGTTCATCGCCCAGATGAAAACAGTGTTATAAAGCGCGCGATCACCGCCAATTTGTGTGTGGCTGTCAGCCAGCTCATGCACCTTCAATGGTGGCACGATTTCCCACGGGATCACGCCGCCATCAACGATGCCCTTGGACAGCGCCTCGGGGAATGCTGGAACCGGCATGCCGACGGGGGTTGCACCCACGGCCTCGAGCAGTTTGTTGGCCTGACGCGATGGTCCGCGCAGTTTCAGACCTTTGAAATCGGCAATCGATGTAATCGGATCACCCTTTTTGTGGATCACGCCGGGGCCATGCACGTGGACCGCCAGAAGATGGACGTCGGAGAACCGCTCACCCATATWTTTTGCAGTGAAATCCCACGCCGCCATTGAGGATGCCTCGGCTGACATGGATGTCATGAACGGCAGCTCGAACGCTTCGGCTTCGGGGAAACGGCCAGGTGTGTAGGCCGGAATGGCCCAACCGCCGTCAATCACGCCGTCGCGGATCTGGTCATACAGTGCTGGTGGTTTGCCGCCCAGCTGCATGGCTGGATAGATTTCGATTTTAATCCGGCCACCGGATTCGGCTTCGATTTTTTCGGCCCACGGTATCATAAAGAATTTTGGCACCGAGCCTTTTGGCGAAATGAAGTGTTGGAAGCGCAATGTCACTTCTTGCGAGATTGCCGCCCCCGTGGTCAGCCCAAGGGCCATCGCCGCGATAAACGCGGATTTAAGTGTTAATTTCATCTGTCGTCCTCCCTGTTCACGATTCTTAATCGTTCAATATTGGCGCAGAAATTTCGATTCATTGCAACTGCAATGATCTGGATCAACTTTGCCTTACAAGGAATATCCAACCGCGCGGTCGGTTTTACCAGTAAAATTTCGGGCTTGTTACAGATTTTCCGTCCCAAAGGTATAGCAAGAACCGACATCGGCACTCTCGTACCCCGTGATAAACTGGCGCTGGCGCTGTCGGATGTGCCGTTGGTAAAGGTGTGCGGCATTGGTCGGCGCCCTGCGTTGCGCTGCAATGTATCATCGCCCGCCTGTTTGTCGGCTTCGGTCAGCGGGCCACCACCGGATTGCGTCGCGCCACCAATACCGGCGGYTTTCCAGCCGTCATCCGACGGCGATCCTCGATATTCCGGCTACCCGACGACCCTGCCACGTCATCACATGCTCCTACAGTTGTTGCGTGCCGAATAACGAATCCATGCGCCCTGCAATACCGGATATGCTTGACCTTGGGCCCTGCGCATGTTGCAATTGTAAAAAAGCGAGCAGAAAAAACAATGATCAGGCGACTTTACAACTGGACTCTGGCGCTGGCCAACAGCCCGAATGCGCTGTGGGCGCTGGCCGTTGTGGCCTTTTTGGAAAGCTCGGTCTTTCCGATCCCACCCGATATCCTGATGATCCCGATGATCCTGGCGCGGCCGTCGCGTGCGTTCCTGATTGCAGGGGTAGCTTTGGTGGCCTCGGTTCTGGGAGGGTTGCTGGGCTATTACATCGGGGCTGGCCTGTTTGATGTGGTCGGCCRGCCGATCCTTGATTTTTATGGCAAGGCAGATGCGGCAGCCCAGTTCAATGAACGGTTTAATGACTGGGGCGCATGGGCGGTGCTGATCGCCGGCATCACCCCGTTCCCGTTCAAGGTGATCACCATCATGTCGGGCTGGACCGGTTTGAACCTTGGCGTTTTCATCGTCTCATCCATCGTGGCACGCGGTTTGCGCTTCTTTATTGTGGCGGGGCTACTGTGGAAATTCGGCACACCAATTCGTGACTTTATTGAACGGCGCTTGGGCCTTATGTTCACACTGTTTATAATCCTGCTTTTGGGCGGCTTTTATCTGGTGAAATACATATGACACGCAAACAACTTATCCTTATCGCCGCTGGCGGCTCGCTGATGGCCCTGCTCGGGGCCTTTGGCTTTCAATATATCGGCAACATGCCGCCCTGCGAACTGTGCCTGTGGCAGCGCTGGCCGCATGGCGTAGCTATTGTCGCGGGTGTTCTGGCGCTGATGATGCGCGGTCGGCTGTGGCCGCTGATCGGGATGCTGGGAGCGCTAACCACCTCGGCCATAGGGTTCTACCACACCGGGGTTGAGCGTAAGTGGTGGGAGGGTCTGACCTCTTGCACATCATCGGGCACATCCGGCATGTCAGCCGAAGACCTGCTGGAACAGATCATGGCGGCGCCTTTGGTCCGTTGTGACGTCGTGCCGTGGGAAATGTTCACCCTGTCGATGGCGACATGGAACGGGATCGGATCGCTGGTGTTCGCACTGGTCTGGTGGATGGCGGTGAAACGCAGTTAAGCCTTAAGCCTCTGTAAAATACATAATAGATTCCCGCATACGGCTGAAATAACATATCTACTAACCTAGTTTAGTAGATATGTTTTGATAGGGGGTTATTCCACCGATATCATCGGCGTTTGCGCCCCGTCCCAAGTGAACCTATAGGTCGCATCTTTGCGCACATTCCCCACCATCGCGGGCCTAAAACAGGCAATGCAATCGCCCTTTAATGCCCGCACAGACGGATACAACACCCCCGCCGCCCCGTCTTCCAACAAACGCTCACCCAAAGTTTGCGAGGCAATGTAGCTGTCCGCCGCCAGACACTCCGCGAACACCGCCCCCCCGCGGACATCGTGAAACTCGCCGCCAAAATCCGCCAGATAATTATCATAGGTCACGCTTTCTAGCCACCAGTCCACTTCGGCCAGTTCAACCGATTTGTGAAACGCCACTTCGGCCTGTGATGTTTCCACTTCAAACCCCGCATACCACGCGCCGCGATCAGGCCCATTGAACCGCGCACCTAACGGGGCAGCATGGCAAAAGGCGGCGTTGACCATCCGGTAGAATGGCACGCCCGACACCAGTTCATTAACCCCGATCCCCGGCAACAGATTGTTTTCCGCCCGTAGGCGGTCATTGTCGGCATGGTCCAGATCAAAAATATCTGCCAGATGCGCGTCATCATCGGCAATCCGCGCCAGAACGCTATCGCCGCCTTCGCTGTATTTCGAGGGCACCAGATGGTGCGTGTCCAATTGACGAATGGCCGTCAGCGGCGGCGGCTTCATCGCCCGCCGCGCCTCGCGTCCAGCAGGCGGCGCAGGGTTTGAAACGCAGGCAGACCGCCGCGCAGCAGGTAATCAAGCGCGGCATCGCCGCCGAATATCCGGTTCTTATTCGGCAGCGTGATCCACTTATCGGCCAACTCCTCGCTATACAGAATGTTCAGCGCCTTGAAGATGCCCACCAGATAGGAAATCCGCCGGATACGGTCCTCGTCCAGCACAGCGCCCTGCCCCTTTTTCAGTGTATAGAACGCCCCGTTCGATATGCCACCCAGCAAGATACGCGCCTTGGCGTCAGGAACGCACCATTTATCCATGATGTTGAAAAAGGCCCGCACCGCGCTGTCACTCAGCCGTTCGCGCCCGGCCCGATCTGACAGCTCGATCAGCGGCGACGCAGTATACTTCGGTTGCGGGGCAACAAGCGATAAGGCCATCTGAAAACTCCTATATAGGAGATATATATGCTCCATTATTGGAGAATGTCAAGACTGACCGCCTAACTGCGCGTCGCCAGCAACAGGTTGGTTTCGCTGCGCATCACCCCGTCAATACGCCGAATATCAAACAGCACCTTGTCCAGCGCCTCTAGCGTGTCAGTGCCGATCTCGGCAATCAGATCCCATTTGCCATTGGTGGAATGCACCACCTGTACCGCACTGATGCCATGCAGACGGTGCATGATCTTCTCGGCCCCACGCCCCTCGATTCCCAGCATCATCAAGCCGCGCACCGGCGCATGCGCAATGTCGCTTTTCAGACGCACGGTGAACCCCAGAATCTCGCCGCGTTTTTGCAACCGCTCAATCCGGCTGCGCACGGTGGTGCGCGACAGCCCCAGTTCAACGGCAAGGCTGGACAGCGGCACGCGGGAATCGCGGCGCAGGGCGGCGATCAGGCTTTGGTCGGTATCATCCATATCGGAACAAATATCCTTTGATGTGATCAATTTATCGCCGATATAGCCTATTTGACCGCTATATACCAACCCGATTTGGGTAAATTATCATAATCGGAACAAGCGAGCAGGTTCATCATGGAAGATAAGAACACCTTTTTGATCGGGGCACCCGTGGACAGCGGCAAGCGTCGACGCGGCTGCCTTATGGGGCCGGATGCCTTGCGCACCGCCGGGTTGGCCGAGGCGATAACGGGGCTGGGGCACAAGGTATGCGACCTTGGGAATTTCTCGCCCGCCCAGACCACAATCAAGGACAACCCTGATACAAACACCTATCAACTGGCCAAAACCGTGGGCTGGACCAAAACCCTGATAGGGGCCGCCAAAGATGTAATGGCGCAGGGTTTTCCGATCTTTCTGGGGGGCGACCACGCCCTGTCGCTTGGCTCTGTCGCGGGTGTTGCCGCCTATGCCGACGAGGTGGCTCGCCCGCAATACGTGCTGTGGCTGGACGCGCACAGCGACTTTCACACACCCGCCACCACAGCATCGGGCAATTTGCACGGCACGCCTTTGGGATACGTCTGCGGGCTGGATGGTTTTGAGGGTTTTCCGCCCCTGCCCACWATCATACCGATGAATAACATCTGCCTGATCGGTATCCGCTCGGTCGATGCGGCAGAACACGCCGCATTGCTCGGCAACAACATCCGCGTGGTGGAAATGCGCGCCATTGACGAGGGCGGCATCAAGCGCCCGCTCGAGGCGTTTCTGGACGATGTAGCGCGGGCCAACGGCCTGCTGCATGTCTCGCTCGACGTCGATTTCCTCGACCCGTCCATCGCTCCCGCCGTCGGCACCACCGTGCCCGGAGGTGCGACCTTCCGCGAGGCGCATCTGGTGATGGAGATGCTGCACGACAGCGGGCTTGTCACCTCGCTCGATCTGGTCGAGCTGAACCCGTTTCTGGACGAGCGCGGGCGCACAGCCACCTTGTTGGTTGATCTGACCGCATCGCTACTGGGCCGCCGCGTTTTTGACCGCCCCACACGGAGTTACTGATATGACCATTCCCGCCCCGTCCGATCTGGCCTATGTGCCATTTGTATCGGTTGATAACATGATGAAACTGGTGCATCACATTGGCATTGAACAGGTTTTAGTAGATCTGGCTGATTACATCGAGGCTGATTTCCGTCGTTGGGAGCTGTTCGACAAGGTCCCGCGCGTGGCGTCCCATTCGACCGAGGGGGTGATCGAATTGATGCCGACCTCGGATGGCGAGGTTTACGGGTTCAAATACGTCAACGGTCACCCCGCCAACATGAAGAAAGGTCTGCAAACAGTTACAGCCTTTGGTCTTTTGGCAGATGTTGTCAGCGGATACCCCGTACTGCTGTCGGAAATGACCATCCTGACGGCGCTGCGCACCGCCGCGACCTCGGCGATGGTGGCCAAACATCTGGCCCCCAAAGGCGCCACCACACTGGCGATGATCGGCAATGGGGCGCAGAGCGAATTTCAGGCACTGGCGATGAAAACCATCTGTGGCATCACCGATGTGCGCCTGTACGATATTGACGCGGGCGCGACGGCCAAGTGCATGAAAAACCTTGAGGGCATGGGCATGAACCTGACCGCCTGCAAAACCCCCGAAGCAGCCATTCAGGGCGCGCAGATCATCACCACCTGCACCGCCGACAAGCAAWRCGCCACCATTCTGACCGACAATATGGTCGGGGCCGGTGTGCATATCAACGCGATTGGTGGTGATTGCCCCGGCAAGACCGAACTGCATCGCGACATCCTGCTGCGCAGTGACATCTTCGTTGAATATCCCGAGCAAACCCGCATTGAGGGCGAAATACAGCAGTTGGACGCCGATCATCCGGTGACCGAGATGTGGCAGGTGATCAACGGAACGGCGGCGGGGCGCACCTCTGCGGCCCAAATCACCCTGTTTGACGGGGTTGGCTTTGCCACCGAGGATTTCAGCGCGCTGCGCTATGTGCATGACCAGTTGGAGGATGGCAACTTCTACCTTGATCTGGACATGGTCGCCGACCCTGATGATCCGCGCGATCTGTTCGGGATGCTGCAACGCTCCAAGGGATAAATTGCCGAAAACCCATGCGCCCCATTGCACACAACATGCGCCATCCTGTATAGTGGTTATAACAATATATAGCGCACAGAGAACAGGCGGAAACCTACGTGAACGACACACCACAAACACCTGACGACGAAGAAGAAAACCCGAATTCGCCATATGTATATGATGGCCCTTCGATCTCGATCACCGACGAGATGAAAACATCCTATCTCGACTACGCCATGAGCGTGATCGTTTCCCGCGCCATTCCTGACCTGCGCGACGGGCTGAAACCGGTGCATCGACGCATCCTTTACGCCATGTTCGAGGGCGGCAATACCCACGATAAATCCTACCGTAAATCGGCCCGCGCCGTGGGTGATGTGATGGGTAAATAYCATCCACACGGAGACTCAGCTATTTATAATTCTATAAAAATGCTTCAAAACTCAGAACTTCATGAAACATACAACTGTTCAGTACCTGATCAGATAGTTGATGAGTTATTTGAGATTGAAGAAGTCATTGAGATGGGTACAAAAATCATTGATTGGAATGAAGAAGGTGTTGATCAAGCCAAACAAAATCTAGATGAGGAAGTTAAAGCAGAAGTAAAAAACTAATAACTCTGATGCAGAGATGAACATGATTTGTTTCTTTCTGCTCAGAGGACATTCTCACGAAGTATTGGTTAATCTCACTCCTTATGAAA
>NVTS01000074.1 GCA_002732995.1 Marinosulfonomonas sp.
TCGCCGCGTTCCTGCTGTTTCGGCTGTTTGACATCTGGAAACCTGGCCCTGTGGGCTGGGCCGATCGCAAATCCACCGCCTTCGGGGTGATGTTTGATGATGTGATCGCCGGTGTAATGGCAGCGATTGTGGTGGCGGGTGCTGCCGCGTTCAGCCACGGGGTTTTGATGCAATGAGCCTGGCTTTCGATGTTCTGGCCACCTGTCGCGCCAAGGGGCTGACAGTGGCAACCGCCGAGAGCTGCACCGGCGGCATGGTCGCTGTGGCCCTGACCGATGTGGCGGGATCATCAGATGTGTTCATCTGCGGGTTTGTGACCTACTCCAATGCGGCCAAGATCGACATGCTGGGGGTGTCAGACGCGACGCTGGACGCGCATGGGGCTGTCTCGGAACAAGTGGCGGGGCAGATGGCCGAGGGCACTTTGGCCCGTTCAAAGGCAACCCTTGCAATATCCATCACCGGCATCGCGGGCCCCGGCCCGTCCGGACATAAGCCCGAGGGACGCGTCTGTTTCGGCTTGGCCAAGGCAGGACACTCCACACATGTGGAAACAGTCGAGTTCGGCGCGTTAGGGCGGGCGCAGGTGCGCACGGCGGCGCGGGATCATGCGTTGGAAATATTGCTGCGGGGCTAGAGGGTCAGGACCCTAGCCGTATAATACCTTGGCCCGATCCTCGAACGCACGCATGGTGCGGCGCATGGCTTGATCAAACACCACACCGATCAGTTTTTGCAAGATGGCATTCTTGAATTCAAAATCGACAAAGAAATCCACCTCGCATCCGCCCTGCTCCAAATCCACAAAAGACCAGTTAGATTTCAGGTATTTGAACGGCCCATCCAGATATTCGGTATCAATGGTTTTGGCGGATTTCGACAGTTTGACCGTGCTGCCGAACCGTTCCCGAAACACCTTGAATGAAATCACCAGGTCCGCCTCGAGCAATTCGTAATCGCCCATATCCTTGCGGGACCGGATGCGGGCTGCCGAAATCCACGGCAGGAAATCGGGGTAGGACATAACGTCAGCGGCCAGCGCATACATTTGCGTGGCCGTATACGGCATGACCTTCTTTTCACTTTGCGTCGGCATGTCGCCTCTTTAGTTCGTGACACTTCCGCGATAGTTCGTATTGTGCGAAGGGGAAATCAAGGGGGAAACCATGCCAACGCGTCCTTATGTCATCGATGAAATGATCTCGGCCAAGACCATTGCGGCGCGGATCGAGGATCTTTCGCATGAAATCCATGATGCGTTCGAGGGCACCGACAAGCTGATTGTGGTTGGCCTGTTGCGCGGATCGTTCGTGTTTATCGCGGACCTCGTGCGTGAGCTGGATCTGCCGGTCGAGGTGGATTTCCTTGAGGCCACATCATATGGCGACAGCATGGAATCCAGCCGTGAGGTGCGCATCATGAAGGATTTGCGCGGCAAGATCGGCGGGCGCGATGTTTTGCTGGTCGAGGATATTGTCGATACCGGTTTCACCCTGAAACATGTGGTCGGGTTGCTAAAGGCCCGCAAGCCCGCACATCTGAAAACCATCGCCCTGCTGAACAAGCAATCGCGCCGCGAAGTCGACATTAACGCCGACTGGGTCGGCTTTGAAATCCCAGATGAATTCGTGGTTGGCTACGGGATCGACTTTGCCCAGAGAAACCGGAACCTGCCTTATATTGGCAAGGTGCGGTTTACCTGACATCGCTCACCCCTTCCCGCATAGGTAATATGTTTGAATGCCTGGGTTTGGAACCCCATGAGACCTCAGCATAACCCGCCTTTTCGGGCTAGAATGTGTGCATCCCCTCAAACCCCGGTTTTAGGGGCCCCCGAAGCGGTTATTTTGTAGGGGTTCGGATGATATTCCCTGATTTTGAACGCACTATCCCGCCTGTTCAGCCTCCAGTAGACCGCAGAATAGAAGGTGAGCAGAAGGTGAGCAGAAGGAATTTCGCGCCTTTCCGGATGTTGTGGGCGATAGCGGCCAAGCCATAAAAAGCCGGGTTTGTGGCCAAGCCCATCAGCCGGGTTCGCGCCAGTCCAGCGCTGCCAAAGCAGGGTTTGTCAAGGCCCCGGTTATTTGCAAAGGCCTCGCATCGTATTAATGGTTTGTTGATCAACTGATAGGCAGGGTTATTGGGTCACATCATGCCCATAAATCCAGTCGAATTTCTTCATCGCCAGCGAGGGCGCGAATGTGCTGCCCAACCGTAGCGCCGTGTGCGCCGCAAACCTTACAGGGCCAGGTGACAGGTGGTAATTSCGCGCGTTTTTGCTGGCAGCCTCTATCACCTTGCACACCCTTGCGTGCCGCCTGTCTTGATAGGCAGCAAGCCCAGCCTCGACACTGTCAGCCTTCTCCAATGCATCAGCCAGAACCCACGCATCCTCCAGCGCCATCACCGCCCCTTGCGCCATAAAAGGCAAGGTCGGATGCGCCGCATCACCAAGGATTGCCACGCGCCCTTTGTGCCAGTTTCCAGCCACGGGGTGGCGAAAAAGCCCCCACAAATACACCTTCTGGACCCGCGCCAATAACGCCTGAACTTCAGCGCCAAAATCGGCAAACACGCTGCGCAAATTTTCTGGATCATCTTCAAAGTTCCACCCCTCGGCAGCCCATTCATCGCGTTCCTGCACCGCCACGATGTTCAGCATGGTGCTGCCGCGCAGCGGATAGACCACCAGATGCCGCCCTGCCCCCATATAAACCTTGGCCACGGGCGGCTCGTCCCCAACAGCGGGGATCACCGTGCGCCACGCCACTTGGCGGGTGAAAAACGGCTCGCGCACCCCGTTCAGTGCCACCCGCACGTTTGAATGCAACCCGTCCGCGCCGATTAGAAGTTTGGGTTTTATCACCTCGCCATGCACCATATGCACCTGTGCCCTGCCATCGGTCAGCGTCACATCCTGAACCTGCTGCAACAGCCGGATTTCCACCCCCGCCGCGCGGGCCGTATCGGCCAGCACGTCAACCAGATCGGCGCGATGCACGAAATAATATTCCTGATCCGCGGCAAAGCGCTGGAAATCCAGCCCGAACACCGGCTGGCTGTTTCTGCCATTCAGCAAACGAACCCCCTGCGCGCGAACCGAGCACGCAGCCAGTGCATCGCCCGCCCCCAGTGCGCGCATCACCGCAAACCCGTTTGGCCCAATCTGCAGACCCGCGCCCACCTCGGCAATCGCCTCGGCCTGCTCCAGCACCGTCACCTTGGCACCGCGCCCCGCCAGTGCAGTGGCCGCCGCCAGCCCGCCAATCCCGGCCCCTAGCACGCAAATCTTTTGTCCATCCAAGGCCATCCAAACACTCCAAAATCAAAAAGGCACCGAAGCGAAACTGCCCCAGTGCCTGTATATCCTAGATCACAACCATATACGTTGATCTATACCTATGTTTAGTCAGCTATGTTTAGTCGGTGCGGTGCACTTTTTCACGCCGCTCGTGGCGTTCTTGTGCCTCTAGCGACATGGTGGCAATCGGGCGCGCATCCAGGCGTTTCAAGGAAATTKGCTCGCCGGTTTTGGAACAGTAGCCAAACTCGCCCTCGTCAATCCGCCGCAGGGCCTGATCAATTTTACTGACCAGCTTGCGCTGACGATCCCGCGTGCGCAATTCCAGCGCACGGTCGGTTTCCTCGGATGCGCGATCCCCGTCATCGGGAATGTTACGCGTGCCGTCCTGAAGGTTTTCGATGGTGTCTTTGCCATCCGAAACAATACCTTCTTTCCACGCGGTTAGTTTGCGCCGGAAATACTCCAGCTGACGGTCGTTCATGAACGGCTCGTCTTCTGCTGGACTATAATCATCGGGCAAGAAAATTTCGGCTTTCATACCTGCTCCCTCTTGCAATCCATTAGCCGTCGCATCACGCATACATCGCGCATATCTGGCCTCCGGTACCCTCACCTGTGGCTCATCTATTCCAATCCCGCGCCGTTGTCACGCCCCATTCTCGCCTGCTTGATACAAAGTGTGCGAACAGGTAGGTAATACATGAACCGAACCAGACAGGCCCAAGCAAATACAATGAAATTTTCATCAACAGATACATATATCGCCACCGCAGACCTGTCTGTGGCCGTGAACGCCGCCGTCACACTGGAGCGCCCCTTGCTGGTCAAGGGCGAGCCTGGCACTGGCAAAACCGAACTGGCACGCCAGATTGCCGACTCGCTGGGCTTGCCGATGATTGAGTGGCACATTAAATCCACCACCCGCGCGCAACAGGGTCTGTATGAATATGATGCCGTTAGTCGTTTGCGCGACAGCCAACTGGGCGAGGAAAAAGTCCACGATGTGGCGAATTACATCCGCAAAGGCAAACTGTGGCAAGCGTTTGAAGCGACGCAGAAAACCGTACTGCTGATTGATGAAATTGACAAAGCCGACATCGAATTCCCCAATGATCTGCTGCAAGAGCTGGATAAGATGGAATTCCATGTTTACGAAACCGGCCAAGTGGTGCGGGCCGATATCCGCCCGATTGTGATCATCACCTCGAACAACGAAAAAGAACTGCCCGACGCATTCCTGCGCCGCTGCTTTTTCCACTACATCCGCTTTCCCGACATGGACACCATGCGCAAAATCGTCGAGGTGCATCATCCAGGCATCAAAGACGCGCTGCTGACCACGGCGCTGACCCAGTTTTACGAGCTGCGCGAAACGTCTGGCCTAAAGAAAAAGCCATCGACCAGCGAGGTTCTGGACTGGCTGAAACTGCTGCTGGCAGAGGATTTATCGGCCGAGGATTTGAAACGCGACGGGGCGAATGCGTTGCCCAAACTGCACGGCGCCCTGCTGAAAAACGAGCAGGACGTGCATTTATTTGAACGCCTTGCGTTTATGGCGCGGGGGCAGCGGTAAGGCGCTAGAACTTCGGCTTACAGGTGCCGGCATCAAATTCGGCCTGATCGCACCATGCCCAGTCCACACGCCAGTTGGTTGTCGAGCCACATGCCTCGGACAGGAGCGGGTCGGCCTTTGAGGCCCCGGGTTTTAGCGAAAATGCGCCAAGGTCTGTGGTATAACAGCCACCACCAACAGTGCGATATTGGACAAAGACCTCATTTTCGCATGTGCTGGTAAAGGTATCGGATGGCCCATCATACCCTACACAGGCGGACGCACCACTTGCAGCGATGGCAAAGAATGCCACACTCACAGCTGATAATTTCAACATCTGTTCTCTCCAAACAATGGCGTGATTGTCCGGCGTCCTCGGAAAACCACCTGACACTTATGTAAGCGGTCGGCAGGCCAACTTCAAGGATGGTCAATATCATCTGCCGTTACGTTTGTTTTTCAATATTTCCCTAGGCATGGCCCCCTTTGACCCGCTACAACGGCCAGAGCAACGCAAAAAAGAGTAATCGGCCATAATGTCCAGCCCGCAAGACCTGATCATCCGCCCGCTCACGGCGCAGGACGAAGCCGAGTGGCGCCGCCTTTGGTGCGCCTATCTGGAGCATTATGAAACTTCGGTGCCAGAGGCCGTCTACGTCAGCACGTTCGCGCGCCTGTTGGGGGATGATCCGCAAGATTTTAGCGGGTTGGTCGCCGAACTGGATGGCAGGTTGGTCGGGCTAACGCATTACCTGTTCCACCGGCATGCCTGGAAGGTCGAAAACACCTGTTATCTTCAGGATTTATACGCTGATCCTGATGTGCGTGGCCGTGGTGTTGGCCGTGCCCTGATCAACGGGGTTTACGCCGCCGCCGATACCGCCGGTGCCCCCGCTGTTTACTGGCTCACGCAGGATTTCAACAAGGCGGGCCGTATGCTCTATGACAAAGTTGCCGTGCTAACCCCGTTTATCAAATACCAAAGGCCTTAGGTTCATGCGTTTTCTGTTGTTGCTGCCAATTCTTGCGATCGCCGCCTGCTCGCCTGGTATGCAGGCCCACACCATGGCCGAGCGCCGTGCAACCCTGCCGGCCAGTGCGCTGCCGCCGATGAAACGCTTTACCACCACCAATGTCAGCCCGCCCAGCCGCAGCAACACCGAAATCGCCCGCGATTTTCTGGATCTGTCGTTCAAAATGGAAAGCGGACGCACGCTGCCTATTATGACCCGCTTTGAAGGGCCGATCACCGTGCGCGTCACTGGTAGCCCCCCTGCCAGCCTGGAACCTGACCTGAAACAGCTGCTGACCCGTCTGCGGCGCGAGGCAAATATCCCGATCAGCCGCGTTGGGCCCGCGCAGTCCGCCAACATCACCATCGAGGTTATCCCGCGCGCCCAATTGCAGCGCCTTGTGCCCCAAGCCGCCTGTTTCGTGGTGCCGCGCACCGCTAGCTGGGCGCAATACCGAAAACAGCGGCGCAGCGGGGCGCTCAGTTGGGCCACCCTGAAAGAACGTGACCAAATCGCGATTTTTCTGCCCGGCGACGTCAGCCCGCAAGAGGTGCGCGACTGTTTGCACGAGGAGTTGGCCCAAGCGCTTGGCCCGCTGAATGATTTGTATCGCCTGCCCGACAGCGTGTTCAACGATGATAACTTTCAAACCGTGCTGACCGGATTTGATATGCTGATCTTGCGCATCTATTACGCGCCCGAAATGCACAATGGCATGACCCGCAGTCAGGCGGCTGTCACCCTGCCGCGCGTTCTGGCCCGCCTGAACCCGCATGGACAGCGCATTGCCAGCCGCCCACAGACCAGCCCGACATCACGCGCCTGGATTGACGCGATCGAGGCCGCTCTTGGCCCCAAGGGCAACCCTGCCGCACGGCGCAAAGCCGCCACAACCGCCGTCACTATTGCGCAGAATTCCGGCTGGAACGACACCCGCCTTGCCTTTAGCCTCTATGCACTTGGCCGCCTGTCGCTCTCTACAAAAACCGAATCCTCGCTGCATGCTTTTCTGAATTCCGGTGCCATCTACATGGGGCGCAAGGAAACGCAAATTCAAGCCGCACATGTGGCGATGCAGCTTGCCGCCTTCACCCTGTCGGCGGGTGAAGGTGACGCAACGCTCAAGCTGGTGAACACCAATCTGCCCGCGGTTGCCGCCTCTAAAAACGCCGCCCTGTTGGCCACCCTGTTGATGATCAAGGCCGAAGCGCTGGAAATGGTTGGTCGTGCCTCGGAAGCGCATGAAGTGCGCATCGACAGTCTGGGGTGGGCGCGATATGGCTTTGGTTCCGATAAGGCTGTGCGAGGTCGCCTTGCCGAAATTTCCGCCCTTGCGCCAGTGCGCAAACCGCAATCAACGAGGTCGCTATGATCATTTACTTTGCAGCAATCTTTGGCGCGGGCCTTGGCGCCTTCACCGCGCTGCGCAAAAAAGGCAACTGGTTTGATGTTGCCCAATATGTGGCGATCTATGCGATCATATTCGCACTGGTTGCGCTGTTTTACACCATCTTTGCCAATCGCGGCACATAAAACCGATGTTTCTGCGTTTCTTTGAAAACCTGCGCCGCGCCACAGTTCCGGTTTCAATGCGCGAGTTCCTCGCCTTTCTGGAGGGGATGAAACGCGGGTTGGTCACTTATGATGTCGAGGGGTTTTATTACCTCGCGCGCACCGCGATGGTGAAGGACGAACGCCACCTTGACCGATTCGATCGCGCCTTCTCCGCCACGTTCAAAGGGCTGGAGCACATCACCATGGGCGATGTGCTGGAGGCCGTCGATATTCCCGCAGATTGGCTGGAAAAGTTGGCCGAAAAACATCTATCACCTGAGGAAAAGGCCGAGATCGAGGCCCTAGGCGGGTTCGATAAGCTGATGGAAACCCTGAAGGAGCGCCTGAAAGAGCAGGAAAAGCGCCATCAGGGTGGCAGCAAATGGATCGGCACCGCGGGCACCTCGCCGTTTGGTGCTTATGGCTATAACCCCGAAGGTGTGCGCATCGGGCAGGACAARTCGCGTCATCAGCGGGCCGTCAAGGTCTGGGATAGGCGCGATTTCAGGAATCTGGACGACAGTGTCGAGTTGGGCACCCGCAACATCAAGGTGGCGCTGAAACGACTGCGCAACTGGGCGCGGGACGGGGCGGTTGAGGAGCTGGATCTGGACGGCACCATCCGTGCCACCGCCGAAAACGGATACCTCGATGTCAAAACCCGCCCCGAGCGGCGCAATGCGGTGAAAATCCTGCTGTTTTTAGATGTTGGTGGGTCAATGGACCCGCATATCAAAATCGTGGAAGAGCTGTTTTCAGCGGCGCGGGCCGAATTCAAGCACATGGAATATTTTTATTTCCACAACTGCCTGTATGAGGGGGTGTGGAAGGACRATGCGCGGCGCTGGGATGCCCAAATTCCGACCGCCGAGGTTCTGCGCACCTACGGGCCGGATTACAWATGCATCTTTGTTGGCGACGCCTCGATGAGCCCTTACGAGATCGCCTATCGCGGCGGGGCCAATGAGCATTGGAACGAGGAAACCGGCGAGACCTGGCTGCGGCGTGCGCGTGAACAATGGCCCGACAACCTGTGGATCAACCCGCTGCCCGAGGCGCAGTGGCAATACWCCCACTCCATCGCCATGATCCGCGAAATATTCGAGAACCGGATAGTGCCGATGACGCTTGAAGGGATCACTCGCGGGATGAAATATCTGCGCTGATCGCTTTGCCAAACCAAGCGCCAGAACAAGGTCGCACCACAAAACTGGGATACAACCATTGCCTATTCTTCCCTTCCTGACGTAACCTTGATTGTAATTTGAAATCAGGAGACAAAAAATGAAAGCCTTCAGCCCCCGAATTTTCGCTGCTGCCGCCCTTGGTCTTGGGTTTGGCTTTGCCATTTTGCCTGTCGCGGCCGACAGCCACTTGATGACGGTATTTAAAGATCCTTCCTGTGGTTGTTGCTCCGCCTGGGCACAGGAAATGGAAAAAATCGGCTACCAGATAAAAATCGTCAACCTAGAAGATATGTCACAGGTAAAACGACAGGCCGGTATTCCCGAAGCATTGGAAGGGTGCCATACAGCCGTTCTGGGGGATTATATCCTAGAGGGCCATGTTCCGGTCCAGGCCCTGAACAAGCTTTTGCAAGAACAACCCGATATCCGCGGTATATCCACACCGGGAATGCCTACAGGCTCTCTGGGGATGGGGTATGACGCGAATGCAGAATACACGGTATACGCCTTTTATAGTGATCCGGCGCAAAACCCGACACCTTTCTACCAAGCGGGAAAATAAGCCTTTGCCCACTTGCTGAACCGGCTAAAATATCTGTGGCAGAACCACAAGCTGCTGTTGCTCGCCTTTGTTCTGGCTGCTGCGGCAGCCCTTATGTTCGCCGTCCGGTTGGTGGTTGTCACGGTTTATTTCAGCAACCCCGACCACCAGAACCAACCGCTTGAGGGGTGGATGACCCCGCGCTATGTCGCCTATTCCTATGGGTTGGACGCCGCCGAATTTGAGCAGATTCTGGGCATTGACCCAACCGCTGTCTCCCGCGTGCATTTGCGTGATTTACTGAAAGAACAAGACCTCACACTGACAGAACTGCAAGCCCGTCTTGATGCGCTGGTGGCCGCGCGGACAACCGAATGACCGATCTTCTACTGTCGTTAATCATCGATTACGGCGGGCTGCTGCTCTTCGTTGTGACGTTCCTCAGCTGTCTTGCCATCCCCATGCCGTCCTCATTATTGATGCTGGCGGGGGGTGGCTTTGTGGCCAGTGGCGACCTTAGCCTGACCTCCGCCGCAGGCTCTGCCTATCTGGGGGCAGTTCTGGGGGATCAGACCGGATTTCTGATCGGCCGGCGTGCGGGCCATCTGATCGAGGTGAAAATGGCCGCCGCCCCGAAACGCGCTGCCTTGCACCAAAAGGCGGCAGATATGACCAACCGCTATGGTGGCCCCGGTGTGTTTTTGTCGCGCTGGTTGTTCAGCCCGCTTGGCCCCTACGTTAATTTTGCCGGCGGGGCTGCGGGTCTGAACTGGGCACGGTTTACCGCATGGGGGGCGATGGGCGAGGCGGTCTGGGTCGTCGTATATGTCGGGCTGGGCTATACGTTCGCTGACCGGATTGTTGAATTGGCCGATGTTCTGGGCAATGCCAGCGGGTTTATGGCCGCAGGTGCTATCACCACCGCGTTGGGGTATTGGCTGTGGGGGGCCGCAAAACAGGCAAAAACAGCTAGGCCGGATTAGGAGTATATGACCATGTCAAACGCACCCGTTTACCACATTGACGCGTCAGCCTTCTTTGCCGACCCCTACCCGACCCTTGCCGATATGCGACGTGTCGCCCCCGTGGCCTAGTGCCCGAGTTGGGCGCGATCCTGTTCACCAAGCGCGACGACATATTCGCGCAGGAAAAACGCATCGAGGTGTTTTCATCGGCGCAACCGGACGGATTGATGACCATCCTGATGGGTGAAAACGTAATGCGCAAGGATGGTCAGCCGCATATGGAGGGACGCCGCGCCATATTCCCCGCCATGTCGCCGCGCACGGTGCGCACGGTGCGCGACCACTGGATGGCGATGTTTATTACAGCCACCGACCGCATCCTTGCCGACCTTGCCCCGCGCGGCAAATGCGATCTGGTGCGCGATTTCTCCATGCCGGTCGCGGCCGAAGCGCTCAAGGTGATCACCGGCCTGACCGATATGGAGGCGGCCGTTATGGACCGCGTGTCGCAAGGGATGATTGACGGGATTTCCAACTACGCAGGCGTTAAATCGGTCGAGGAAAACTGTAACGCCTGCACCGCCCTGATTGATCAGCATATCGACGCAATGTTGCCTGTGGTGCGGGCCACGCCGGACACCTCGCTGCTGTCTGTGCAACTGCAAGCGGGGCTGTCGATCGAGAACACCCGCGCCAATATCAAACGGGCAATCTCCGGTGGCCAGAACGAGCCGCGCGACGCCATCACCGGCACCGCTTGGGCGCTGCTGACCCACCCTGACCAGTTGGCGATGATCACGGCTGGGGATGCCGCATGGCTGCAAGCGTTCGAGGAATACGCCCGCTGGGTTTCGCCCATCGGCATGTCGCCACGGCGCGTCGCCAAAGCCGACACCACCTGCGGCGTCACCTTCAACGTGGATGATCGGGTGTTCTTTATGTTCGGGGCGGCCAATCGGGACGAAGACCATTTCACCAATCCAGACGCCTACGATTTGATGCGCAGCACCCGCGCCGCCCTGTCCTTTGGCGCAGGCCCGCATTTTTGCGCCGGGGCCGCCGCATCCCGCGCGCTGATTGCCGATGTCGCGCTGCCCAAACTGTTTACCGCCCTGCCCGGTTTGCATCTAACAGGTGATGCTCCATTTGAGGGCTGGGCCTTTCGCGGCCCAACCGCCATGCCGGTCGCGTGGGTAATCTAGGCATTGCACCGCTCCCGTTTCAACCCCATACAGGAATCATGCTCAGATTCACCCCCATCCTGCTGGCCGTCTTATATGGCTATGTCATGTATCGCTTCTCAGCGCATCGCACCGCACGCGAGTTGGACTCGAAATCGACGGAACTCGCCGATGCCAAGCTGAAGGCGCTGTGCGACCAGATGGCGGACGCGTTGGAGCTGCCGCGCATCAAGGTGCATATTTACGAGATTGAACCGGTGAACGGGTTGGCGGCCGCTGACGGGCGCATCTTTATCACCCGCGGGTTTTACGACAAATACCGCGCAGGCGATGTGACCGGCGAAGAAATAGCCAGCGTCATTGCGCATGAGTTGGGCCATGTGGCGCTTGGCCATTCGCGCCGCCGGATGATCGATTTTTCCGGCCAGAACGCGCTGCGCACCGCCATGGCGATGGTGATTTCGCGCTTCATCCCCGGGCTTGGCACCTATATCGCCAATTTCCTGACCACCCTGTTGGCGGCGCGCCTCTCGCGTTCCGATGAATACGAGGCTGACGCCTATGCCTCGGCCCTGCTGACCAAATCGGGCATTGGCACGGCGGCGCAGAAATCATTGTTTGTGAAGCTGGATGCCCTGACCAAATCGCGGGGCGGGGCCGCACCGGCGTGGTTGATGAGCCACCCGAAAACCGCCGAGCGGATCAAGGCGGTCGAGGAGATGGAAAAGCGCTGGTCGCGGTTGCAGTAAGCGGGGATACCACCAAAAACAACAGTAGTGCGTGTCTCTGGGAACTTCTGGCGTAACATATCTACTAACCTAGTTTAATAGATATGTTGGAAACTCTATTATCTTTTTATTATCAATATGCTGCATGCAGAATTGCTATTATCAAGTGCACGGAATTCATTGGCTCCACTCAAGCGTATACCAATAAACCTGCCCCCTGATCAAAGGGAAACCAGCGCCTTGCCCAACCGCGGAAGGCGCGCCTTTTTCATCAGCTTACGCATATCCTGCTTCTTGCCTGACAGGTGCTCTGCCATCTGCCGCACACTCTGTGCCACCTCGCCCACTACATCAGGGTGTTCTGCAAACATCTCGTGCAGCATCCCGTCGGGGTCCCGCCGCAGCACGCCATTGGCGCTGACCACACGGGTCGGAAAATCCTTCAGGTTCATGGTCAGCAACACGTCGGCCTTGCCCGCGATAGCCGCTGCCAGAACATGGGTGTCATTCGGGTCCGGCAAATGCAGGCTGGTCTCAAGGGCAGCAGAATAATCCACCTCGGCATCTGGCCAGCGCGCGCGCAGCAGCGCAATCTCGCCTCGCGCCACATCGCCCTGCCCCGCGCCCAATCGCGCCGCAGCCCTGGCCCATTCTTCCAGAATTCGCGTTGACCAAAGCGGTGTGAACAGCCCCTGTGCCGCCACCCCGATCAGCACTTCGCGCATCACGGTCGGGTATAATACGCAGGCATCAATCAGAACGCGCATCAATGCATGTCTCGATTGATTGAATTCATTTCCCCCCGAGCGCATTTGAAAACAAACGCTGCCTCGGGGGAAAATGAAAAACGACACCGAGTGAACGAGACACGCATTAATCCAGCCGGAAGAACAGCGCCTTGAGGTATCCGCTCTGTGCCAGTTGTGGCAGCAACGGGTGATCCGCACCAGCCGATCCTGAATGGATCTGCACAGCTCGGCGGCCACCCCGCCCGATGCCCCGCGCGGATGAATTGCGAAACCGCGTCAGATCAACGGCGTGCGAGCAGGAACAGACCACCAGATAGCCATTCTCGGCCACCAATGGGGCGGCGAGGCGGGCGATGCGCTCGTAGGCCCGCAGACCTGCTTCTAGCGCTTTTTTGTTTGGGGCAAAGGCCGGTGGATCACAGATCACCACGTCGAATTTAGCACCCTCCTTGGCCAAATCCTCAAGCACGGCGAACGCATCCCCCTTGCGGGTGGTGAATTGGTCGGATTTCCCCATAGTTGCGGCACCTGCCTCGGCCAGCTCCAGCGCCGGTGTGGAACTGTCAACCGCCAGTGCAGATTGCGCCCCGCCAGCCAGTGCCGCCAGTGAAAAGCCGCCAACATGGGAAAACACATCCAGAACACGGGCGTCTTTGCACAGGCGCTGGGTAAAAGCATGGTTGGCGCGCTGATCAAAAAACAGGCCGGTTTTTTGCCCGCCCATCAGATCAGCCATATAGATCGCCCCGTTCATCGGCACAGGGATCGGCCCATCCAGCGTGCCGCGCAGCAGCAGGGTTTCCTCGTTCAGCCCTTCCAGCACCCGCGAGCGCCCCGCCGCATTTTTCACGATGGTCGTCACGCCTGTGACATTTGCCAGCGCATCCGCCAGCATATCCAGATGCACATCGGCCCACGCCGCATTGGGCTGGATCACGGCGGCATCGCCAAAACGGTCGATCACCACACCGGGCAGGCCATCAGATTCGGCATGCACCAGACGGTAGAATGGCGTATCGAACATGCGTTCACGGTGCTTCAGCGCCCGCGTCAAGCGCGCCTCGAACCACGCAAGGTCAACCACAGCATCCGGATCACGGTCCAGCATCCGGCAAGCGATTTTCGAGCCCATGTTAATGGCAACAAGCCCAAGTGCGCGGCGCTCGCTGTCTTCCAGCCGCGCCAATGTGCCAGGCTTTAATGCCTTGGTGCGCCGGTCGGTGACGATTTCGTCCATGAACACCCAAGGGAATCCGTGGCGGATTGCCCGCACCTCGGCTTTGGGTTTCATACGAACAACGGGCGTTGTCTGGGGGGCGGAATCGGATGAGGAGGGCTGTGTCATGCCCCCCTCCTATAAAACTATTCGTCCGGGCGAAAGTGCCTATAGCGCTTTGCATTTACTGAGAGGTAAAAAGTGTCGGAATTCACCCTCTCTTGGGGTGTGAAGTGGTCCGGCAAAAACTGGGCAGCGTGTTAAGGTGTATTCAGCAACAACGACTGGATATAAAAATGACCAAGAGGCGCAAATTTTCGGATAAG